>JAFTPZ010000007.1 GCA_017463025.1 Clostridia bacterium | reverse complement strand
CCGTTGGCGTAAGCCCGTTCCAGCTCCAATCCCAAACACCCACCGTCGAAGTGATAATATTCTTCAAATAATTCTTGCTGCTCCTTGGAAAGGGCTTTTTCCAACTTTTCGTAAGCCTCGTCGCGTTTGATCCATTCTTCCGTTCCCTTAAATTCTTCCGGACTTCTGTCCCATTCGTGAAGCTCTCCGTTATATAAAGCAGATAATATATTTTTCATAAGCGTTCTCCTTTGTTTTTATGTTTACGGATAATTATATAAAAATCAGCTAATTCACAATCGCAAATATATTATAGCAAGTCTTATAGGACTTGTCAAGTATTTTCGGACTTAAAAACGCTATAATATAAGTATGAATTTTCAAGAACGGATTAAAGAATTACGTATACAAAAGCAAATGAGTCAAATGGATTTGGCGAAAGCGACGGGCATCAGTCAATCGGCGATCGCCAAATGGGAACTCGGAAAAACCGAACCGACCGCCTCCGCCATTATTGTGCTTGCTCGTTTTTTCGACGAAAGCACGGACTATTTATTGGGTTTAACGGAATAAAGGAGTAGGGCTTGCTTGTCATTGCGAGCCGATTTATCGGCGCGGCAATCTCTTATAAGTGGCGCCGAATTTTTATTCGGATTGCCACACTCGCAAGCTCGTTCGCAATGACAGGGGGGTTTTTTTGCCTTTTCGAGTATGGGATTGCATACGATACGGTAACAAAAACCGCCTCCCGACGGGGAGGCGGTTACCTTATGTCATTGCGAGCGTTAGCGTGGCAATCTCACACCGTTTCGCCTATGGCGGCAGGTTGTTCTTTGTTTTGGAGGGTGTAGAGATCGAATTCGCTGTCGATATCGAATTCCTCGCCTGCCTCGAACGCCGCCAATTTGGACACGGAAACCTCGTAAGCGGTCATTGTTTTGATATCCGTTTCCGAAAGCTTTTTCTGGTATTCGCGGCTCTGTATTCTGCCCGAAACGGCGATACGGTCGCCCACGCCGAGGTTCTTCACAAACCGCGCGTTTCGTCCCCAAGCGATACAGGGTATATAATCCGATTTATTATACGCGCGATTGACGGCGATGAGCACGTCGGCAATTTCGCGGTTAAAAGGCGTGGTGCGATACACGGGCGGCTTGCAGATATAGCCGCTTAAAAGTATACTGTTCGGGTTTTTATTCGGGAGCTCGTCGAGCAACTCGCGCACGAACACCGTAAGCATTAAACGGGATTTTCCGTTTTCGATCTTGTTGTAGCTACGGAATTGACCGAGCGCGCAGATCGTTTTGCCCTTGCCGAGCATACCGCCTTGGATCAGCCGTTCCGAAAGGGTTACGGGCAGAATATCCGCCTGCCCCGAAAGCCGCATCACGCGCACGAAGAATTCGTAAAATCCCTCGCCGTACACCTCGTGTGAGAACGTCGCGTCGCTCACGATTTCGCCCATCACGTAGACCTTGTTGTTTTTTTCCGTTACGTAGTTCATAATGAAACCTCCAAATGTATTTTTAATTATTTTTGTGCTGTTTTCCGTTTGCGTCGATCGTGTAATTATCCTTATATATCAGCTCCCCGATCGGTACGAACTCGTAGCCGCGGTTTTTCAAAGTCGAAAAAATCAAAGGGAGCGCTTCCGCAGTATGCAGACCGTTGTTATGGCAAAGTATGATCGAGCCGTTTTTCGCGCCGTTCACGATCCGTAGCGCGATCTCCGTTGCCGAAAGATTTTTCCAATCGAGCGAATCCACGTCCCATTGAATGGTATATAAGCCCATATCCTTGGCGGTGTCGATCAAAAGATTGTCGTAGTCGCCGTAGGGCGCGCGGAACAGGTTGGTTTTTTGCCCCGTCGCCTTTTCGATTGCCGCCATCGACGTTTTCAGCTCGTCGCGGATCTCGCTTTCCGATAATTTACTCATATACGAGTGCGTGCGGCTGTGCGTGCCCAGCTCGTGTCCGGCATTCACGATCTTTTCCGCGTATTCGGGATACTTCTCCACCCAGAACTGTACGGCGAAAAAGGTACAGCGCACGTCGTTTTTCTCCATAATATCGAGGAGCTTGTCGGTGTATTCCACCCCCCAAGCGCAGTCGAAGCTGATCGCGATTTTTTTCTCGTCGGTAGCGACCGAGTAAATGGGCAAAGATCGCATTGAACTCGTACCTGCCCCCACCGTTTGCGCGTTTTGCGTCGTTCTTTGTACCGCGATAATCGCGGCGGATACGACCGTGATCACGGCGGCGAGGACGCAGGATAAAGCGGTGAATATATGCGAGCGCTTTTTCGATCGGAGCATTTTTCCGTTACCTCCATAATAGCAGTTTGATCTTGTCTTAATTTCGATCAAAAGGGCGAAAAATGCCTACTTTTGTCAAAAACGACTTTCCCAAAAGGAATTAAGTAGTTTATCCTATTCGTAAAGACACGGGAATATGCCGAAAAAGCCCGTTCAAACGGTTTACTTTTTTCGCGTTTTCGTGTATAATACGGTATATGAGAATTTGGGCAAAACTGATGGCGGAGGGCAGGATCCGCAAACAATACGTATACGAGAACCCCGAAAAACTGACCTATTCGCATTTTTTCGAATATCTCACGGAAATTTGCCACGAGCTGGACATTCCCACGCCCGTGCTTACGAAAACGCACATTTTCAACTTCGCGAAATTCAATCACGTGAAGTTTCTCCCCCGCGATTTCGTGGAAACGCTCGGCTATGATAATTTATTCTTGGAGAATATACTGTAAAAGGAGAACGTACTATGACCACCTTGCAGAAAGAAATTTTAAGCATACTCACGGACGACGCACGCATTTCCGCCGATAAAATAGCGGCGATGCTCTCCACCGACGAAGAAACGGTGAAAGAATGTATCGCGGAAATGGAAAAGAGCGGCTTGCTCGTCAAATACACCGCCATTATCAACAGCGAAAAGGCGGACGATACCCTCGTGGACGCACTGATCGAAGTGAAGGTAACGCCCAAGAAAAAAGAGGGTTTCGACGGTATCGCCAAACAGATCGCGGCGTTCCCCGAAGTGAAATCGGTCTATCTTATGAGCGGCGCGTACGACCTCGCCGTATTCGTGCAGGATAAATCGCTGCAACAAGTTTCCCGTTTCGTATCCGAGCGCATTTCCACCTTCGACGGCGTGATCTCCACCGCGACTCATTTTATTTTGAAAAAGTATAAGATCGAGGGTACGTTGACCGAAAAAGCGGACGAGGATTACCGCCTTTTGGTACAGGCTTAATTTCATAAAACGCAGATATACTTCGCAATGCTTCGTCAGACTTGCTCGTATCTTTGCGTTTTAACGTATTCATATAAGGAATTATCATGCGTAGTTTTGTCAATCAAAAAACGAAATTATTACAGCCGAGCGGTATCCGTAAATTTTTCGATATCGTACGGGAAACGGAGGGCGCGATCTCGCTGGGCGTAGGCGAGCCCGATTTCGTAACCCCTTGGAAGGTACGTTCGGCGGCGATCACCTCTTTGCAACGCGGCTACACGCAGTATACGGGCAATCGCGGTATTCCCGCCCTTTTGGAGCTGATCTCGCGGTATTTATACGAGCGGTTCGCCCTTTCTTACGATCCCAAACATATCCTCGTTACGGTGGGCGGTAGCGAGGCGATCGACCTTGCTCTGCGCGCGTGCGTAGATCGCGGCGACGAGGTGCTCATTCCCGATCCTGCGTACGTATCCTATTCCCCTCTCGTAACCATGTCGGACGGCGTACCCGTCGCGGTGGAATGTTTGGAAGAGGACGATTTTGTGTTAAAGCCCGAGCACCTTGAAAGGGCGATCACGGAGAAAACGAAAGCGATCATTTTGACCTATCCCAACAACCCCACGGGCGGTATTATGACGGAGGAGGACCTTAAAAAGATCGCGGAAGTGATTATAAAGCACGACCTGCTCGTGATCACCGACGAGATTTACGCCGAACTTACGTACGGCAGAAAACACGCGACGATCGCTTCGATCGAGGGCATGAAAGAGCGTACGGTGTATATCAGCGGTTTTTCCAAGGCGTTTGCAATGACGGGCTGGCGTATGGGCTACGTGTGCGCGCCTGCGGAGATCGACGAGGCAATGTTCAAAATTCATCAATACGGCATCATGTGCGCGCCGATCACTTCCCAATACGCGGCGATCGAGGCGCTCAAAGACGGTTTTTCGGACGACTTTGCAACGGTCGAGGAAATGCGCGATTCGTACGATAAACGGCGCAAATTCGTGCTGCACTCGTTAAAGGAGATCGGCTTGCATTGTTTCGAGCCGCGCGGCGCGTTTTACGCGTTCCCCTCCGTGAAAAACAGCGGATTGGACGGCGAGGCGTTTGCGGAAAATCTACTTAAAAAACAGAAAGTGGCGGTCGTCCCTGGGAACGCGTTCGGGAGATTCGGCGCAAGTAACGTGCGTATGTCGTACGCAACGAGCATGAACGCGCTTTCGGAGGCGTTCGACAGAATGTCGGCTTTTATGCGCGAAATTCGCTAAAAATCGCGTGAAAACGGGTGAAATTCTTGTAAAAAGCCGCAAAAATCATTGACAAACGAGCTAAAATACTATATAATGTAGCTATTGAATAAGAAACGCCGTGCCTTTCGCGAGGAGTGAAAGGACACGGTTGATTTTTAACGTTCCGCGATCAAGCGGCTTTTTTCGCGTGTTTTTCGTTCGGCTTGCGCGAAAAAAACGAAAATAAAAACGGCGGAGCGAAAGGAGTTTTTATGGCTGAACAGCAGTATATTATGACCAAAAAGGGCTATGACGAGGCGGTGGAGAAATTAAAATATTTGCAGACCGTAAAACGTCAGGAGATCGTGGAACGTATCGCAGAGGCGAGAAGTCATGGCGATCTTTCGGAGAACGCGGAATACGACGCGGCGCGCAACGAACAGGCGGCGAACGAGGGCGAGATCGTCGAACTCGATTACAAGATCAAAAACGCGGTGATCCAAGAGGAAAACGGCGATCACGAAACGGTGCACGTGGGCTCGAAAGTAAAGGTATACGATCCCGAATTTGACGAGGAAGAAGTATACGAGATCACGGGTACGTTAGAGGCGAACGCAATGGAAAACAAAATTTCCAACGAATCGCCCGTAGGCGCGGCGTTGCTTCGTCATAAGGTGGGCGAAACGGTAAAAGTGCAAGCGCCCGACGGGGAATACAAATTACAGATTAGAGAGATATTCTAAAACACACAGAGGTTATACACAATGCAAGACAACAAGAATTTGCCCGTTAACGAACAGGCGGAAGAAGAACAACTCATTGAACAGGCGAGAATCCGTCGTGAAAAGCTTGCCAAGCTCGTTGCCGAGGGCAAAAATCCCTACGAGCAGGTAAAATACCCCGTAGACGCGGACTCGGAAAGTATCAAAAATAATTTCGAGGCGTACGAGGGAAAGACGGTGGTGATGGCAGGCAGAATGATGTCCCGCCGTATTATGGGCAAGGCGTCCTTTTCGCATATCGCGGACAAGAGCGGCAATATGCAAATTTACGTAACCCGTCAGGATATCGGCGAGGAGAACTACGCGTCGTATAAAAAGGACTACGATATCGGCGATATTTTCGGGTTCAAGGGATTCGTATTCAAAACGCAGACGGGGGAAGTAACGGTGCACGTAACCGAGCTCACCCTCCTGTCCAAATCCCTCCTGCCCCTGCCCGAAAAATACAACGGCTTGCAGGATAAGGATATGAAATACCGCCTGCGCCACCTCGATCTGATCATGAATAAAGACGTTCGCGACACCTTCCGCGTACGCTCGAAAATACTCAAAGAGATCCGCAATTACCTCGATAATCGCGGATATTTGGAAGTGGATACGCCCACCCTCCTCCCCTTGGAGATCGGCGCGGACGCACGTCCTTTCAAAACGCACCATAACGCGCTCGATTTGGAAATGTATATGCGTATCGAAACGGAGCTTTTCTTAAAGCGTCTGATCGTCGGCGGTATGGACAGAGTGTATGAAGTGGGGCGTATTTTCCGTAACGAGGGAATGGACGCGTATCATAACCCCGAATTCACGACGATCGAAATGTACGAGGCGTACAGCGACTATTTCGATATGATGGATATGATCGAGGATCTTTATAAAACGGTTACGAAAAACGTTTGCGGTACGCTGGATATCACCTACCAAGGCACGGAGATCCACATGGGCGAGTGGTCGAGAATGACGATGGCGGCGGCGGTGAAAAAGTACGCCGGCGTGGACTATAACGACTGGCAGACGGACGAAGACGCGCGCGCGGCGGCGAAAACGCTGGGCGTGGAGCTCGAACACGAAAACGCAACGAAAGGCTGGGTACTCATCGAGCTGTTCGACGCGTTCGTGGAGGACAAGCTGATCCAGCCCACGATCATCTACGATTATCCCGTGGAGAACTCCCCTCTTGCCAAGCGCAAACCCTCCGATCCCGCATTCACCGAGCGTTTCGAATACTTCATTTGCGGCCACGAATACGGAAACGCGTTTTCCGAGCTCAACGATCCGATCGATCAAAAGCAACGTATGGTCAAGCAGGTGGAAGCGAAACGCGCGAAAGGCAACAACGACGCGCAGGTGGACGAGGACTTTATCAACGCCCTCGAATACGGTCTGCCCCCGACGGGCGGCTTGGGCATGGGCTTGGATCGTTTCGTAATGCTGCTCACGGACAGCTCGACGATCCGCGACGTTATCCTCTTCCCCACGATGAAACCGAAGAAATAACGTCGAATTAAGGGAGAAAACAATGGACGCAAAGATAACGAAAAAACGGCTTTCGGGCTTACTTTCCTATGATTGGCTGAAAATTGTGGGGCTTGCGGTCGCGGTGATCATTTTCTGGAATCTCGTTTTCACGATGACCGCCACGCGCGTACGTCCCTCGCAACAGTTTTCGGTGTTCAATCACTACGCCAACCGCACCCTTTCGGACGATTACTACGACGGCTTGAACAAAGCGTTGGAGGGGGACGTGTTTTCCTACGAAGTGATCGAAACGACGAATAACGACCTCACGACGGCGGGCGACGTGCTCTCTACCTTGTTGGAGGGGCGCTTATCCACGGACGAGGGAGACGTTCTGCTCATTCCGAATATCCCCGACGCGGATACCGCGTATGAAGAAAACGGCGAAACGAAATATAAATCGAACTATTTGCAAACGTTCTTGCGCGGCTACCGTTTTTACTTGTACGACCTCGACTTTGAAAAAGAGGGCGGTTATTTCTACGAATTGAAAGAGTATCTCAACGGCTACTATACCGAGGGATATCAAAACGCGGAGAGCTTGGACGAGGCAAAGGTGGAAAAGGATTTCCGCGACCGCGCGAAAGCGAATAAGGACAAGCGTTTCAAGACGGAAGAATTGCTCGCGCAATTCGCAAAGAAGGACGTGGAGCGCGTGAAAAAATACCGCGACGCGCTCGTAATGCTGGAAAGCTATCTTGCGGAGGGCTTGGTGGAATTTACCGACGTAGCCGTGTATAACGACGACGGTTCAACGCTTTACGAGGGTAAATTCGCGCTCAATTTATGCCCGAATAAGGACACGATGGAAAATCTGAAAAAGCAGTTTTCCTATCAGATAACGGAAAAGAACGAAGAGGGCAAAGACCAAGTGCGTATCACGGCGGAGAATATGAACGTGATGTTCTTCAAAACGGCAGGTACGGAGGAAAGCTTTCAATACGAAAGCCTGCTCTACGTGGTAAACCTTATCGAAAAGAGTAAAACGGAGGCTTGACGATGCGCCAATTTTTTGCGGATAAACAGACGAGAGCGAAATGCCATATCTACGCTATGCTCGAATCGTACGCAAAAAAACGGCATATCTCCTTTCATACCCCTGGGCATAAAATCGGCAAATGGGATATCACCGAGCTTTCCTATTCGGACAACCTCGCTTGCCCGAGCGGCTGTATCGCGGCGGCGGAAAGGGATATCGCGCAAATTTTGGGCGCAAAAAAGAGCTTTATTTTAACGGACGGCAGTACGTGCGGCGTGTTTTGTATGCTCTACGCGGCAAAGGCGACAGGCGTGCAAACGGTATACTTGATAGAGCCCGTGCATATCAGCGTGTATAACGCCTGTGCGGCGTTGGGGCTTACCCCACTTTTCACCGTAGACGGCGCGGACGCGATCCTGTGCACTTCTCCCGATTATTACGGCAATATAGCCGATTTCAAAGCGCTCAAAGCAACGGGTAAATTATTGCTCGTAGACGGCGCGCACGGCGGACATTTACATTATAATAAAGAATTATATGCCGGCGCGTACGCCGATCTTTGGGTAGACGGCGTACATAAAAGTCTGCCGGCGCTCACCCAAGGCGCGGTAGTTTCCGCAAAGACGGAAACGCTGGCGGAAAAGCTCCGCGAGGCGGTAGGTATTTTCCGTACCACGAGCCCCTCGTATCCCGTTATGGCGAGCGTGGAATACGCGGTGAAATATCCTCGTAACGAGCGGCTGGAAACGCTCGTGAAAGGGTATAAAAACGACCGCGTACGGGTAAACGAAGATTATACCAAGCTTTTAACGCTGTTCGGGAAAAACGCGTTTCAGGCGCAAAAATATTTGGAAAACAAGGGCGTTTACGCGGAATTTTGCGACGGAAACAACCTGTGTTTTTATTTGTCTCCTGCGACGAAGTTGCGCGATTTCAAGAAACTGAAAACGCTTTTGAAAAAGACGTTCGAAAAATATCCCTACGAGCCGATAAAGGAAACTCAACGCATACCTGCCCCCCTCGTTTTCGAGGAAAACGGGACGGAATGGGTAGCGCTTTCGGCGAGTGAAAACCGTGTGTGCGCGGCAAATTGCGGCTTATTTCCCCCCTGCACCCCTTTGCTCCAAAAAGGCGAGCGGATCACGCAGGAAAAGATCGCGCTGCTCACGAACGCAAAAAACGTATTCGGATTGAACGACGGACGAATACTCGTATACGAGGAATAGGAAAATGACAAGAGGAAAATTTATCACGTTCGAGGGTTGCGACGGTTGCGGCAAGAGTACGCAATTAAAGCTACTGATCGAATATTTGACGGAAAATAAGATCGAGCATATTTTCACGCGCGAACCAGGGGGCGGCAAGATCTCCGAACAAATCCGTGAAATTTTATTGAACGGTAAAAACGCGGAAATGACGGACGAATGCGAGGCGCTTTTATACGCGGCGGCGCGCGCCCAGCATTTGCGCGATAAGGTCGAGCCTGCGCTTGCGGCAGGCAAAATCGTCGTGTGCGATAGATACGTGGATTCCTCGTTTGCATATCAAGCGTACGCGCGCGGTTTGGGCGTGGAGTTCGTGGAAAAGATCAACGCGTTCGCTATGGAAAAATATCTGCCCGATTGTACGGTATTTTTCGACCTTTCGCCAAAGGAGGCGTTTGCGCGCAAGCAGGGCGCGGACGAAAACGATCGGTTGGAACAGGCAGGCATGGCGTTTCACGATAAGGTGTACGCAGGTTATAAAACGCTTGCGGAAAAATACCCCGACCGTATCGTGGTGATTGACGCGCGCCGCTCGCCGAAAGAAATCGTCGCCGAAGTAATAAAAGTACTACAAGAAAAAAATTGCTTATAAAAACCAACGCGAAAAATCGCCCCTATAACGGGCGATTTTTTCTGTGCCCGTCTACTATACGACAACAGCCCGTTTTTTCGATTTTCGGGGCAAAGAATACGCGAAAATAAAAAATTGTAAAAGAATATGCGTTCATTCGCTGTACATTTTTGCAAAAACGTGGTATAATATAGTAGTAAAATAACGATTTTCCCTTTTTTATATAAAAAGGGAAAGCGAAACGGGAGAAAGATAAAATGGCGGAAAGAGTAGAAAACGAATACGGCGCCGAACAAATACAGGTCCTCGACGGTCTGGAACACATTCGTAAGCGCCCGGGGATGTATATCTCCTCCACCGACGCAAAGGGACTTCACCACCTCGTGCACGAGGTCGTGGATAACTCTATCGACGAGGCGCTCGCAGGGTATTGTACGCATATCGAAGTTACCCTCAATGGCGACGGTAGCTGCACGGTACAGGATAACGGACGCGGTATTCCCACCGATATCCACCCCAAAGAGGGTATTTCCACGCTCGAAGTCGTATTCACAAAGGTAAACGCCGGCGGTAAATTCGGCGGCGATTCAGGGTATAAAGTATCGAGCGGTTTGCACGGCGTAGGCGTAAAGGCGGTCAACGCGCTCTCCGAATGGTTGGAGGCGGAGGTTTCGCACGAGGGACACGTGTTCAGACAGGTATATAACCGCGGCGTGCCCCAGCGTAGCGTGCAGATCGTCGGCGACACCGACGAAATGGGTACGAAGGTAACGTTTATGCCCGACGCGGATATCTTCGAAACGACGATTTTCAGCTACGAAACCTTAAAGGGCAGACTTCGTGAGCTCGCCTACCTCAACAAAGGCTTGCGTATTACTTTGGAGGACAAGCGCGAGGGACAGGAAAAGACGGATTCGTTCTGCTACGAGGGCGGTATTTGCTCGTTCGTAGAGGAGCTGAACAAGAGCCGTGAGGAATTGTTGTTCCCTGCCCCCGTATACTTCGAAGAGCAAGAGGGCGACACCGTTTGCGAGGTGGCTATCCAGTATAACGAGTCGTATAACGAGGTCATTTACAGCTACGCGAACAATATCAACACCATCGACGGCGGTACGCACGTGGCGGGCTTGAAAATGGCGCTCACCAAAGTCATCAACGACGCGGGCAGAAAGCAGAATATCTTAAAAGAAAACGATCGCCTTTCCAGTGAGGACGTGTTGGAGGGTATTACGGCGGTGGTATCCGTCAAGCTCACGAACGCGCAGTTCGAATCGCAGACCAAGGACAAGCTGAATAACAGTACGATCAGAACGTTCGTAAACAAATGCGTTTCCGAGCATATGGCGACGTTCTTGGAAGAAAATCCGAGCGTAGCCAAAGAGCTCGTGCTCCGCTGTATCACGGCGCAAAAAGCGAAAGAGGCGGCGAGAAACGCGCGCGATCTCACGCGCAGAAAGGGCGTGCTCGGCTCGACCACCCTCCCTGGGAAGCTTGCCGACTGTTCCGACCGTCGCAGCGAGCTTTGCGAAATTTATATCGTTGAGGGCGACTCGGCAGGCGGTACGGCAAAGCAAGGTCGCGATAGACGTTTCCAAGCGATTCTGCCCCTGCGCGGTAAAATTTTGAACGTGGAAAAGGTACGCCTCAACCGCGTTTTGGAAAACGAAGAAATCAAGTCCATGATCACGGCGTTCGGTTGCGGCATTTTGGACGATTTCGACGAGAGCAAGCTCCGCTATGACAGAATTATCTCTATGACCGACGCGGACGTTGACGGCGCGCATATCCGTATTTTGCTCTATACCTTCCTGTTCCGCTATATGCGGCCGTTGATCGAACACGGGCACGTGTACGCGGCAAAGCCCCCTCTTTATAAGGCGAGCTTTAAGGGACACGACGATTACCTGTATTCGGAGGAAGAGAAGGTCGAATACGACAAGAACGCGCAAGGTAAGATCGAATATCAACGGTATAAAGGCTTGGGCGAAATGAGTAAAGAACAGCTTTGGGACACGACGATGAACCCTGCGACGCGTACGCTGATTCGCGTAACGATGAAAGACGCGGCGGAGGCGGACCAGATGTTCTCTATGCTGATGGGCGAACGCCCCGAGCTGCGCAGACAGTTCATTGAAGAGAACGCGTCGCTCGTAACCGATTTGGACGTATGAGGAGGGAGATGAAAAATGGCTAAAAAAGAAACAAGCCCCGAATTGACCGAGGAATTTAAGAAAACCCTCGCAATGACGAAAATGCTCGATATCGAGGTGGACGACGAGCTCAAACGCTCGTTCATCGCCTACGCTATGGCAGTAAATAAATCGCGCGCTATTCCCGACGTTCGCGACGGTTTGAAACCGGTACACCGCAGAATTTTGTATTCCATGCACGAAATGGGACTTTATAACGACAAGGCGTTCCGTAAGTGCGCCCGTATTGTCGGTGATTGTATGGGTAAATTCCACCCCCACGGCGATAGCTCGGTATACGACGCGCTCGTACGTTTGGCGCAGGAATTTACGATCAGCTTTCCCCTCGTAGACGGACACGGTAACTTCGGTTCGGTGGACGGCGATCCTGCCGCGGCTATGCGTTACACGGAGGCAAGACTCACCAAGCTCGCCGCCGAAATGTTGCGCGATCTGGATAAAGAAACGGTAGATTTTATCCCCAACTTCGACGGTAGCGAGGAAGAACCCACCGTACTCCCTGCAAGATACCCCAACCTGCTCGTAAACGGCGCGGACGGTATCGCAGTCGGTATGGCGACGAACATTCCTCCCCATAACCTTGCGGAGGTTATCGACGGCACGATCGCCATGATCGATAACCCCGAAATCACGGTGGACGAGCTGATGGACTACATCCCTGCCCCCGACTTCCCCACGGGCGGCGTGATTATGGGCAGGAGCGGTATCCGTCAGGCGTACAGAACGGGACAGGGCAGTATTGTGATCCGTTCCAAGTGCGAGATCGAGGAATACGGCACGGGCGGCAACGTACGCTCCCGTATCGTCGTTACGGAAATCCCCTACCAAGTCAATAAAGCGCAGCTTATCAAAACGATCGCGGACATGGTTAACGATAAACGTGTCGAGGGTATTTCCGATATCCGCGACGAATCCGACCGCGAAGGTATGCGTATCGTGATCGAATGTAAGAAAGAGGCGAACGCGCAGGTCGTTTTGAATACCCTTTATAAAAAGACGAAATTGCAGGTTTCCGACGGTATTATCCTGCTCGCGCTCGTAGAAAACGGCAGCGAGCCGAAAACCCTCAACATTCGCGACATTTTATATCATTATCTCAACCACCAAAAAGAGGTGATCACGCGCCGTACGCGCTTTGAGCTGAACAAGACGGAAGAACGCGCGCACATTATTGCAGGCTTGGTGCTTGCGCTTGCGAACGTGGACGAGGTCATTCGTATCATTAAGGCGTCGGCGGATAAAAACGCGGCGATCGAGGGCTTGACGTCGGCGTTTGAATTAGACGAAAAGCAGGCGAACGCGATCCTCGAAATGCGCTTGCAAAGACTTACCTCTTTGGAAGTGGAAAAGCTCAAAGACGAGCTCGCGGCGTTGCAGGCGACCATTCTCGATTTGAAAGATATTCTCGCCAACGAATACCGCGTGATGCAGATTATCCGTGGCGACCTCACGGAGATCAAGGAAAAATACCCCTCGCCGAGAAAGACGGAAATTTCCGTCGATTACGGCAATATCGAGGACGAGGACTTGATCGATAGAGAAGACGTCGTGATCTCGCTCACCCATTCGGGGTATATCAAACGCCTGCCCGTAGCGGAATATAAGGCGCAGGGGCGCGGCGGCAGAGGTATCACGGCGCACCGTCCCAAGGACGAGGACTACGTGGAAAAAATGTTCGTGTCCTGCACGCACGATCCGATCCTGCTCTTCTCGTCGTTTGGTAAGGTGTATTCGATCAAGGGTTATGAAATTCCCGAGGCGAACCGTACGGCGCGCGGCAGAGCGGTGGTGAATATCGTACAGCTCGACGCCGGCGAGAAGATCGAAACGGTATTGCCCGTGAAAGCGGACGGCGTAGGCTACCTCGTTATGGCGACGGAAAAAGGTCTGATCAAGAAAACGGCGACGAGCGAATTCAGCCGCATACCCCGTAACGGGAAGATCGCCATTAAGCTTTTAGAGGGCGACCGCCTGATCTCCGTGCAATTTGCGACGGGCGAGGACGAAATCTTCATTGCCTCGCAGGGCGGTAAATGTATACGCTTCCACGAAACGGACGTTCGTCCGACGGGCAGAGGCACGCAGGGCGTGAGAGCCATGAACCTTGCCAAGGACGATATCGTAGTGGATATGCTCATCGTCGATCCCACGCAGGATCTGTTCACGCTCACCTCGCTCGGCTACGGTAAGCGTACGAGCTTTGAGGACTACCGTTTGCAGAGTCGCGGCGGTAAAGGTATCAAGGCAGGCGTGTTCAATGAAAAGACGGGCTACCTCGTGAATATGAAGCTCGTTACGGACGAAAACGATATCATGATCATCACGACGGGCGGCACGATTATACGTATGCACGCGGACACGATCAGCCGTATCGGCAGAGCGACGCGCGGCGTTAGGGTTATGAACGTGAAAGACAGCCTCGTGGCGACGGTAGACGTAACCGAACGCGACGACGAGGCGGACACGCAAGCTCCCGAGGAAACGGCGGCGGATTTAAGCCCCGAGGACCTCGTAGGTGAAACGGAAGTCGAAGAAGTGGAAGAAGTAATCGCTCCCGACGAACCGACGGAAGAATAAAATATTCGTAAACCCCTCATTCTGTCATTGCGAGGAGCACGCTTTTTCTCTCCTCTCTGTCATTGCGAGGAGGGCAACGCCCGACGAAGCAATCTAAAAGTTTTCGCCGCGAGTCGCACTCGCAGATTGCCACGCTAACGCTCGCAATGACAACGGTAAAACGGAAAATGAAACAGCCTCCCTGCGTAGGGAGGCTGTTTGCATTGACTGTTATTCTTGTAATCCAAGTAAATAATCTGCACTTACGTCAAAAAATATGTACCTATATAGGTATTTCAAACAAATCCTCAAAAAGGTATGCTATAATACTATCAACAGGAGAACGTTTATGAAAAATATATTATCTGCTTTATATAACGGAGAGCTACACGAATGGGACAGAAGTCCGGAAGAATTTAAGGGAACGGAAGAATGGATCAAACGCGACGAGGCTTACGAAAAGTTGGAAAAAGCCCTTTCCAAGGAGCAGCAAGACTTATTTGAAGAATATTATCACTTCGACGGTGGGTGTTTGGGATTGGAGCTGGAACGGGCTTACGCCAACGGCGTAAGAACGGGTATGCTGCTTGCTATGGAAGCGCTTAAATTCGAACCGTAAACGAAGCCTTTCTGTCAT
>JAFTPZ010000045.1 GCA_017463025.1 Clostridia bacterium | reverse complement strand
GTAGCTTGATCTTCTCTCTTCATCTACTTGTCTTTTCTTACTTAAAAAAAATTCTATATTCCTTACTCGACTAATTCTTCTTACAGTTCAAGAGCCTTAAAATTGCTTTTAACGTCTTTTTTACTTGTATTAACCAAATTAGCTTTTCTTAACTAATATGAAAATTTCTCTTTTGCCTTTTCGTACTCGTCTATATATCTCTATATAAACTTTTTATACTATTCTTGCTATGCAGTTGTCAATCTTCTTGTTTACTTATCCACAGATAAGTGCTTTCGAAAAACGTTCCCGTCAATCGACAGCCTAAATATATTACCATATTACGCGGAATAAAGTCAAGCATTTTTTCAAAACTTTTTGAAATTTTTTTGACTTTTTTTATTTTTAACGAAATAACGGGCAATTATACCCGTTATCGCCATTATATTATATAATATGTCGCGCGCGAAAGTATTTGTTCAACGACAACCGCCGCAGGTTTTACAGTTTCCCGAGCATTTTTTGCTCGTTTTTCCCGTCGCGGAATACATATTGCCCGAATAATCGCGCGCCGTTCGCCGCCGCAATCGGGGCATTTCACCTCGTCGAGATAGCTTTTCACCAGCTCGTCGAATTTCTTTCCGCATTTTTGGCATTTGTACTGTAAAAAAGGCATTTTTTTCTCTCCCGTAAACGATAATAAAACCATTATACTCCTAAAATAAATTTTTAGCAAGCGTTTTTACAGTATCGCTTTGCCCGATAAAAAGCTGTCGAAAAATCCGTTCACGTCCAACCCCGACCGCTCAAACGCGCCGATCAGACTTTCGGGCGTGGCGATCTTCAACTTGTTTTCTTTATAGTACTTTTTCAAACTCGCAAAAAACCGATCGTCGCCCACGCTTTTACGCAAGGTATCGAACATTACGATCGCTTTATCGTAACTTAAACATTTATATTCGTAATCGCTCAAAAAATCTTTTAAGTGCCGCGTCATTTTGGTATCCGTACGCCCCAGAACGCTGCCGTATACGTCGTAATACGAGCGGTATTCTTTAAGCGCGTCCATCACCGCCGTTTCACGCACCACGCCGTATTTTTCGTAATTTTCGAAAAACGTGATCGCAGAATACTCCGCAAGCCCCTCGTCCTGCCACGCATTTTCGATCTGATCGCTACCCACCGCCGCGTACCACCATTGATGCGCGGTTTCGTGCGCGATCGCGCGCGCCTGTTCTGCCTTATCCTCCGCGAGCGCGTCCGAGATCATCGAAAGACAAGGATACTCCATACCGCCCAGACAAAACCCCGTCTGTACCACTCTATACGCCGCGTACGGGTACTCCCCGAACGTCTTTTCGTAATATTCAAACGACTCCGCCGCCACGTCCAAGCTTGCCTGCGCGTCCTCGTCGTCGTAATAGTAATACTCGATCGTATTACCGCCCGCCTCCGTTTGTAACACGCGGAATTTTTCGGAGAGCACGAGCGCGAAATCGCGTACGGACGAGGCGGTGAAAACGTATTCCTTTTTACTTTCCAACGTACGCTCGCGTGAAATTTCGCCCGTCGCCGCCACCTTATACTCTTTGGGGAGCTTGAGCGTTACCTGAAAATCAGCGCAATCGGTGTAGAACGGGTCGCCGTCGGAATAATAGACGTTTTCATAAAAGCCGCCGTCCTTATAACCGCAAAGCATAGGAAAGAAATTACCGAGATTGACGGTGTTTGCGGTGATACCCGTGCGGTGATTTACGTTTGCGAGTTTGAGCAAGAACCCGATATCGAGCACGACCTTATCCCCTGGGAACAGCGAGCGTTCGAGATAGGCGTAGAGAATATTTTCGTCTTCGCCCATCACCTCCCAGTTTTTCGCGCCGTTGACGCTGGAAATCACCATTTCGCCGTAGCTTTCGCCCTTATAATACGCCGCGCTTTCATACGTTTTGGAAACGGGCTTAAAAAGCGCGTCTTTTCGATACGCGTTGGGATAAAGCTGGAATTTGAGCACGGAAAGCTCGTTGTCCGTACAGTTTTCAAACGTGATCTTCGTCGTACCTGCAAGGGTGGCGTTTTCAGGTACGTATTCGGCGGTGATCTCGTACCTGCTACCCACCTTTTCCTCTTCCGCGCACGCCGTCGCGCCGAAAAGCAGAGTGGCAACGCTCAAAATCGCCAACGTCAAACTCACAAATTTTTTCATACCTTATAACCTCCGAAAATAATACTCGGCAGGTTATTGTATGCCCGTGGACTTGCCTTTATGACTTTGCCAAAAAATTAATTGCTTGCCTTGCCGTTCCACCATATTGTTGTATTATATATTTACCGTTGTCAACTATATTATTTCCTTTATATACCAAAGCGGACTTGTGCACACAAGTCCGCTTTCTCAAATCTTTATTTCGTCTGCCAACGCACGGAACGCAAAATTCCCGTGGTGATAAGCTTTTTCTCCTCCGCTTTCGCCTCGACGATTGCGTCCTCAATAAGATCGGAAAAGAAGGTGCGCGCGTCGGAAATGCGCTCGCAGAAGAGATAGTACGCAAGCGACCCTGGGACGGTGTTCACCTCGCACAAATACGCTTTCCCCTCGCTGATCAAAAAGTCCATACGCACCGAGCCGCGCAGGTTCATTCGCTTATACACCGTCTTGGTATACGCGCGGATCTTTTCGCGAAGATCGCCCGTAATCGTCGCCCGTTCGCCCCCTTTCGAGCGTTCCCCGTCGGCGGTGCGTTTCACGTACTTTTCCTCAAAGGAATATATCCCGTCGCCGAACGCCGCTTCCGGTTCGGACACGCAGATCTCGCCGCGGAGCATACAGGCGGCGCAATTCACGTCCCGTTTTTCTTCCAAATACCTTTCAATGAGTACGCGGTTATCGAGCGTGAACGCATTTTCGATCGCCGCTTTCACCTCCGTTTCGTTTTTCGCTACCGCAATACCGATCGACGAGCCGAGATGCGCAGGCTTTACGACTACGGGGTATTTGAGCCGCGCCTCGATACTTTTCACGAGAAACGCGCCCCGTTTTTTATAATCGCGCTCGTTGACGCGTATATAATCGACGGTAGGCACGCCCAGTCCCCTCATCACCGTTTTCGTCATACACTTATCCATAAACACGCCCGAGGCGGTGAGATCGGGGGAGGCAAGCGGAATATTATTCCACTCCATCAGCGCGGAAACGCCGCCGCCCTCTCCCAAGCCGCCGTGGCAACAGTTGAGCGCCGCGTCTATTTTTGCCAGTCTTTTCACACGCTTTTTCGCAGGGTTTAAGGCATAAAGATATCCCCCGTCGAACACCACGCGCTGAAAATCGCGGTAATTTTTTTGCTTGAACGTTTCCAGATTCGTCATTTTGGGGGAGGTATACGTTCCCCCGTCGGTATGTATATACACAGGCACGGGCGTAAACTTTTCGCGATCGATCAGGTTCATCACGAACACACCCGTCAGCACGGAAATTTCATTTTCACAAGACTTTCCACCGAACAACACCGCCACTTTCCGCATAAAAAAACACCTCCGCTTTGATTTTTCCGCTTTGGTGTTTCTTTTCGTATTTCCTTTACTTTATCAGATCACGTCGGGTAGATCGTTCAAAAACAATACGCAATCCCCTGCCTGTATCCATTCGGCGATCGCCGTTTTCGCCTCGTCCAAGGTCTTTACGAGCGTAAGCTTTGCGCTGTCCCCGTTCGCCGCCAAATACCCGTTTTTCACCGCGCCCACGAGCGTATCGCCGACGAGCACGACCTTATCCAAATTCGCCGCCGCGATCTGTGCGCCCAGCTCACCGTTGAGCTTTTCTTCCAACACGCCGCACTCCACGAGCCCTGGGGTTACGATACATTTACCGCCCGTAAACCGTGCGAGCGCCGCGAGCGCCTCTTTCGCGCCCACGGGATTGGAGTTATACCCGTCGTCGAGGATATACGCCCCGCCGCTTTCGATGAGCTGTAAGCGGTGCGGAATCTGCTCGATTTTTTCAATACCGCGCGCGATCTCCTCCACCGTCAAGCCCAAGCCCTCGTACGCCAAGGTCGCCGCAAGCGCAATATTTTCCGCCGCCGCACGAGAGAGCAGCTTGGTTGTAACTTCGATTTTTTCCTCGCCCAAACGCAGGGTGAACTTCGTTTCCGTAGGCAAAAGCTGCAAGTTTTCCACCTGCGATTCGCCTGCAAATACCACCTTTTCTTTTGCGCCCTCGACGCGCACTTTCAAGTCCTCGCCGCAAACGGTAAACGCGCCGCTTTTAATAATTTCGCTCTTTTCCGCAAACGCGTTTTCCACCGAGCCAAACGTTCGCATATGTTGCTCGCATACGCCCGTAAAGATAGCGAAATCGGGTTTCACCAGCGCGCAAAGCTCTGCGATATCTCCTGTTTTTCTCGCGCCCATTTCCGCAACGAGCACCTGCTTATCGGCAAACGCCTCCGAATACACCGTCTTTGCGATCCCGATCGGCGTGTTGTACGATTCGGGCGTGGCTACCACCGTATACTTTTCGGAAAGTATCGTTTTGAGTATATTTTTCACCGACGTTTTGCCGTAGCTACCCACGACGCCGACGCGAATGATTTTCGTTTCGTCTAATACCTGCCCTGCCCGTTTGACGAATTTTTTATTCCGTGCGTTCTCGAAAACGCCAATCAGCGCGTTCGCCGCGCAAAGCAAGAACGGCAAAAGCGGCACGAACAGCGCAAAGGGCACGTACGCGATCAGAGCGTAAATTTCCGAGCCGTTCCACTTTGCAAGAAAGGTCAAAAACGCGATCACGATATACGCCGCGCACGCCACGATAAAGAAATACGCCACAAACAAACGGTTGATTCTTCCCGTCCGTTTGAGGGGCACCTTCAAAGCGTATTTGCGATCGGAAAAAAGATAAAACAAAAGTAACGCGGTAAACGGCAAAGCAGAAACGAGCAAAGCCGCTTTCACGCCGAGGAAGGAAAAGCAAAGCGCGGAAACCGCCGAGGCGAGCGCAAGGCAAAGCGCCAACACGCACAGGCGGTTGAACAGCATATTTTCCTTTTGCCCAAGCCAACGCACGAACGCGCCGTTTTTATAACCGCCTTGTTGCATCGCGCCCAAGGTTTTCAGCGTCATCAAACAAAACAGCGTAGCGCATACGATACACGCGGCGATTCTCGGCATCACTTCATCCATAAAAAAACTCCTCTGTAATCAGATTAAAGTACACGGGATTTTCCGCAAACGCGAAATGTCCGCCCTCTATAATTCTTAAACTTGCACGCGGAAAATGCTCTCTATAAATTTCCGCCTCCGTCATCGTAGTTACGCCGTCGGCGTTCCCCTCGATGATCAGCACTTGATTCTCCACGAGCCGCGCGCTTTCGCGCAAGTCCTCGTTGACGATCTTTTTATAGCTCTCTTTCATAATCGGCGAAAGACAGCGGTATTCTTCGCTCCCGAATTTTTTTTCGGCAAATTTCGGCGCAAACCTTTTCACGAACCGATACAGTCGCACCTTGAACCGATATCGTGTGCCGCGATTCACGATCACGCCGGCAGGCCCCGTTAAAACGATCTTATCGAACAGTTCGGGATCGGAGCTTGCGGCTTTCACCGCCACCCTACACCCGAAAGAATGTGCAATTACGTGCGGTTTTTTCACACCCAAGGCGCGTAGCACCGTTTTTAGCCAGATCGCGTAATCGCTCACCGAAAACGCGCTCGTCAAACACCTGCTACCCCCGAATCCCAAAAAATCGATCGCCGTTACGCGAAAAAAACGGGAGAAATACGCCACCTGCGCGGCAAACGCTTCTTTCGAAGAAAGATATCCGTGCAAAAAAAGCAGATCCTTGCCCTTTCCCTTTTGTAAAAACGAAACGTCGGACAAAATCCCCTTTTCCGTCGCACCGTCCTCCTTATAGGTTTTTCTTCATCTCCAAAGCGTCCTCGACGTTCTCGTAGTATTTTTCACGCACGCGCAAACATTCGAACCCCCGACTTTGATATAACGTGATCGCAGGCAGGTTGGAAACGCGTACTTCCAAAAAGACTTTTTCCGCGCCGCGCCGTTTGGCTTGCCGCAAGAACTCGTCGAGCAACTCTTTGCCCAAGCCTTGCCCCCGAAAATCAGGCAAGACCGCGATCCGTAGCAGCTCCGCGTCCTCAAAAAGTTGCGTGCCCAACACGTAACCGAACGGTTTTCCGTCCGCAAACGCGATCACGCCGCAAAAATCAGTGCGCCCGATCGCAGAGCGTATCATTTTTTCCGTCCAAGGCAAACGAAAACATTCCCTTTCGATCGCGGCGACCGTCTCCGCGTCCGTCGCGTTCGGCTTTTGTAACATTACTTGCATAAATTGATCTCCGCCGAACTTTTACGCACGTACAGGGCAACGAGTTCGCCGAACGCGCCATTTTCCGATTTGGCAAGCACGGCGTTTTTCAAGCCCTCGACGGGCGAAACGATTTCCACCGCCGCTTTTGCCGAGAGCGGCAGCTCGCCGCACGCCCGAAAGGAAAACCCCTGCGCCGCAAACGATAAGACCTCCTCCTCCGCAAGAAAGGCAGGCGGTAATATCACTTTACCGTTTTCGTAGCCGCAGGCGTAGTAGTGATCGTGGAGCGCGTTGATAAGACATAATATCTTTTTTGGCGTTCCACCTACCGCATTATATGCCGCAACGTCGAAAGAGGTTACCCCCAAAGTCGGTTTTCCCGTAGCAAGCGCAAAGCCTTTCGCCGCGGAAATACCGATCCGAATCCCCGTGAACGAGCCCGCACCGACCGCGGCGGCAAAAAAATCGCAATCCTCCACGCGCATTTGCGCACGAGAGAGTACGTCGTCCACCGTTTCCATAAGCGCGACGGAATGTCGCATCGCGCAGTCGGGCAGAAACGCCGTAGTCGCCACGCCCTCTTTCATTGCCACCACGCTCATATAATCGTTACTCGTATCGATCGCCAAAAAGTTCTTCAAAATTCTATCTCTCTTTCGTTTTCGCTCAATTTTTTGATCCGCACCCGTTTCACCGTCCGCGGCAA
The DNA here is from genome assembly GCA_017463025.1 of Clostridia bacterium. GTDB lineage: Bacteria > Bacillota > Clostridia > Christensenellales > Borkfalkiaceae > Scatosoma. The sequence continues at coordinate 13,076 of JAFTPZ010000045.1, read as the reverse complement.
CAACGGCGCGATATTTTGCGCCCACTCAACGAGGCATACGCCGCCCATATCGAAATAGTCGGCAAGCCCCAACCGTTCCGCCTGTTCGGGCGTTTCGATACGGTAACAATCGTAATGAAACAGCCGTCCGTCGTAATCGTTCATATACGCGTAGGTAGGGCTTGTTACTTCCTCTTTTATACCCAAGCCTTTGGCGACTCCCTTGGCGAACACCGTTTTCCCTGCGCCCATATCGCCGTCTAAAAGCACGACGTCGCCGCGTTGCAGCGTTTTGGCGTACTTGCAGGCAAAATTTTCCGTATCCTCTCTCGATTTCGAAATAAAAACGCTCATAGTAATATTATAACAGATATTTTCGACGTACGCAATTAAATTTTCCACTTTTTCAAGAAATTTGAAAGTCGTTTGTATAAAAGCAAGGTCAAAACGGAGATCGCCGCGGTTTTAATGAGATTGAACAATAAAATCGCAATCCAAAAAACGGAAAAAGCCTCCGCCGCCGACATTGCCAAAAACTGCTCGTATAACGGGAACATGATATAACGGTTCGCAAGCAATGCCACGCCCGTTGCGATCACGCACCCAACGCACAGCGAAAGCAAAACCACCTTCAATCCCTTTTTATGCCGATAAATGATCGCCGGAAATAAAATGAAAGCGCAAGTAACGATCATATTCGCCACCTCACCCACTACCGTACCGCCGATCATACGCAACGACTCTTTGAACACGCATACGAGCACACCCTCCACAGGTCCAAGTAAAAAGGAAATAAGTACGATAAACACGTTTCCGAAATCGAGTTTCAAAAAAGACGCGCCGAAAAGCGGCAAAGGAATTTCAAACAAACTCGCCGCGTAGGATAACGCCACGAACACTCCCATCAAAGCAATACGCTTCGTTGAAAAACGGTCTTTCCACGTAGCGCAAGCACCCTTTTTTTTCTCTTGATCTTCCATAATACACCTCAAACAAAAACGCCCCTTAACAAGGGGCGCGTTTTTAACGTTTATAAACGAGCAAACGCCTTGCTCGCATCGTCTTTTTTCGTCCGGACTTTAACCGTCGGTTTCGGAATTACACCGAATCGGGGAAACGCACGCGTTTCCTTCGCAGACTATACTGCCGGTGGGGATTTTCACCCCGCCCCAAAGAATATTTATTTTTTCTTATTATACAATATCTCTTTGCGGCTGTCAAGCGTTTTATTCTATTTTCTCCTCCGCTTCCTCTGTTTCGTCCGTCTGTTCCGCCGTTACGATTTCCGTTTCCACCTCGTCGGATACGCTCGCAAACGCAGCGGGAGCTTCTTCCGCCTTTTTCACTACGTATTTTTGGAATTCGGGGAAATACGTTGTCAACTGCCCTGCAATGCCGAGGATCACGAGCGAGAACGTTCCGCCCTTTACCGTGTGGATATAATCCAAAGCCCTTTGCACCACGCTGATATCCGAGCCTTGCGTAAACAAGCCGATATAGATAACGATATCCACTACGAGAACCCCGATCGCCGTAAACATAAAGCTCTTCCAGCCCGCCTCGTACAATCCGTCGTCAAACGAAAGCGTTTGCGTGATGATATTAAAATACATAAACGCCAACGAGCCTAACATCACCTCTCGGATCACGTATTGATACAAAAGATAGATCAACGCGCTACCGTTGACTCCGCTCTCCCCTGCATTGCCGAGAACTTGGAACAAAAGCCCGATCCCGTTCCATGCGTTCTCCACGCAATTATGCAACACCAACGACGCCAACAAAAAGCAAATAGCAAGCTCTATGATCTTATACCCGACTTTACTCAAAATATATCCGATCGCAGGCTTTTTCTCCGCGAACAGATAATCGCAAAACTTCACCGCAACGAACACAATACAGCCACTTGAAAGCAACAATTCCACCATCACGTCAAACCGTACGCTGTTGATCAAGCTTGCCAAGATCACGTATTGAACGCAATACTTAAACGAATCGGTAAAGCCCTGTTTTTGCCAAGCCACGCGGTATTGCGGATTCCCCAAATGCGAGAAAGCAACGATAGAATTTTTAATGAGTAATATCCCGAACACGAGATACATAATCCCTTGCGTGCAATAGGATAACGCATTATACACCGTCAGTCCCTGACCGATTTCGAAAAAGGCAACGATAAACGTGATAAACGTTTCCAAATACACTTTTGTTCCGTCCACGGTGCAAAAACCGTTGAGAAACATCAAGAAAAAGAGAATTTGCATAGCGGCGCAAACCGCGCAAAGCAAATATTGAAGCCCCGTCGTTTTTACGGGCTTTTTCGCTGTTTTTGCGTTCGACATTTCCGTTTACCTCCCTCTTAAAATTCCATTCCGATCCCGTTTTCAAGCTCGTCGAGATCGTAAATTTGTTCGCCCGAGGGCAGTTTCACTTTGTTGCCGCGATTGATTTCCGAAATTTGTATATTCAAACGCTCGTTACCCGTCGAGCCCTCCAAATCAAATGCATACGCAAACGTCATCGTCGGTTTCGTTTCGTCGGACAAGTCCGCGGTGAACGAATAATTCTTTAACGATTCGCCCAAAGCGGTCAATTCCCCCACGCTCGTTCCCAAGCTCACTTCGAAAAGATCCAAGCACAAAGTCTTACACTCCGCGTCCTCCAAGGTAAACACCTTATTCGCGCCGCCTTTGAGCTTCTCCTTATTCACCTCTATACAATCGCCGATCACTTCCATAACGGCATAATTTTGATCGTTGACCGAGGTAAACGTATCCAACGCCTCCGTAAGCCTGATCCATTTATTGCACAACGCCGACAAAGGCGCAATCTGACCGTTCATCAACATTTCCATTTCGGTAAATCTGACGACAGACTCTTCCTCCATAAGAAACAATTCCATCACTATATCCGCATAAATAGACTGTCCGCTCCCCGACATGGTCATCTCTGCGTCGCAATAATAATACGCCGCGTCCTCCGTGAAAAGACATTTCATCGTCCTTTCCATATCCATCGAGAACTTTTGCCCCTCCATTGTCATCGAAACGTGCGACTCCGTTTTGAAAGTCAAGATCGCGTCCGTATACTCCTCCTTTTCACTCGCACCGCCCTCCTCGTCCGCAAGCGCCGCCGTCGCGCTTGCCGTACTCGTCGAACCGTCGCTTAAACGCGCCACCAACGATTGCAACACGTCGGACAATTCCTCCACCGTCTGCACCTCTTTCGCCTCGTTACTGCCGGCTTCTATGGATACGTTCATTCCGAAACCCTCAACGTTCAAGGAAATGACTTCCTTATTGATCCCTGCGTATACGACGAGTATCAAACAGGCGATCAGAGCAATGAATTTTTTCATGTCAAACCTCCATAATTTTCCATTTATATCATTATACACTACCCCCCCCCCCCCCACCAGTCAAGTATTTTAACGTGAATTTCTGAATTTTTCCATAAAAACTCGCCCCTCGGCTGATTGCCGAGGGGCTTCGTTATTCCATTTATTTATTCTTCTTCCGTCTGTATAAACACAACGAAAAACGTACTTCCCTTGCCGAGCTCGCTCTCCACGCCGAAATGCAGTCCGTGCCGCTGTAACACCGCTTTCACGATCGAAAGCCCCAAGCCCGTACCTTTCACAGGCCGTTTATGCATTTCCGAAGAACGGTAATACCGATCCCAGATCGTAGATATCTCCTCTTGCTTGATGCCCACGCCCGTGTCTTTCACGGCAAATCGGAAGGTTGTTTCGTCCGTCCTTTTGAGGGAAACGAACACCTTTTTATCCTCGCCCGTGTAATTGACGGCGTTACCGATAAGGTTATACAACACCTGCCCGATCTTAACTTCGTCCACGTTCGCAAACAACCCGTCCTCTATCTCCACTTCGAATACGTACCCTTGCGTTTCGCGCAAATACGCAAACCGATCGAGCACCTCACGCGTATACGCCGACATATCCACCGTGGTCGTTTTCAGCTCCTGAATACCCGAATGTAGCTTGGACAGATCGAGTACGTCGGCAACGAGGGAGGCAAGCCTGTCCGCCTCGTCCACGATCACCTGCGCGTGTTTGTTCCGTTTTTCGGGAATATCCCCCGATATCTCCATGATCATAGAGGCGTACCCCTTGATCATTGTGAGCGGCGTTTTGAAATCGTGCGAAACGTTCGCGATCAGCTCCTTTTGCATACGGTCGGCTTTGGATAACTCGTCGCGTGCAAAATTGAGCGTGTCGGCAAGCTCCACCATCTCCTGCCCGTAGTCCGCGCCGTGGAAATCCACGTCGAAATTCCCCTGCGCCAAAAGCCGCGTTTTTCTCGTCATCTCGGAAATGGGCTTGGTCAGCCACCCCGAAACCGCACTCGAAACCGCAAACGCGAGCACAAATACGAACACCGCGATAAAGGTCGTACGCACCGCGATCTGCCCCGACGCCGCCTCGATAAGCCGCAATGATTTCCCGACGTATAAATACATTTCCGTTTCGCCGTACAGAGAAATTTCCGCCCCGTACACATACTCTTGCTCCCCCTCGTAGATCACGGAGGAAGTATCGCTTTGCGCAAGCTCCGCTTTCAGCTTTTGCAGCTCGTCGGTAAAATCAAATTCTGCCGTTCCCGAATCGGGTATACGCGGAAAGAGTATTTCCCCGTTCTGTCCGAGAATAAAAATATTCACGTCGTACGCGCCCGAAAGATAGCGGATATATTCGCTCCTGTTCCCGCCGAATACGGGCGGCGGTTCAGACAAAACGGCGGTTTCTATGCTCTTGCCCGTTTCGGATAGCGAGCGCGCCGCCTCATTCTTGTACGTCTGTACCGTTACCATTCTCTGCACCGAACTGAACAAGAGCACGATCACGAGCGCCAAAGCGGAAAAAGCCGCCCACAACAGAAAGTAAATACTCGTTCCCCTCTGCCGTTTGCGGTAATTTCTTTTTTGTTTTGCGCGCCGCCTTTCCACCGATCAATCCTCGAACTTATACCCCAACCCACGCAAGGTTACGATAAATTTTCTGTATTCCTTTAAGTTGCCGCGCAACATTTTGATATGCGTGTCCACGGTACGGTCGTCCCCGTAGAAATCGAATCCCCACACGTCGTAAAGCAACTTCTCACGCGTGAGCGCAATACCCTTGTTTCGAACGAGATAAAACAACAGCTCGTATTCCTTGGGGGTAAGCTCGGCTTTTGCGCCGTCCACGTAAACGTTCCTGCCTGCCATATCGATTTCCAAGCCCTCGAATTTGAGAATCTCGTTGCCGGTAGGCTTTTGTTCTCTACGCTTGGTAACGGCGTTAATACGCGCCATCACTTCCTTGGGCGAGAACGGCTTGGTTACGTAATCGTCCACGCCGATCTCGAACGCGAATAATTTATCGTACTCCTCGCCGCGCGCGGAAAGCATGATCACGGGTACGTCCTTGTGTTTTTTGATCTCCTTGACCGCAGAAAACCCGTCGAGGTGAGGCATCATCACGTCCATGAGCACGAGGTCGTAATCGTTGTCGCGACACATACGCACCGCCTCCATACCGTCCGCCGCTTCATACGCCTCGTTACCCTCGAACTCCACGTATTCGCGGAGTACGCCGCGGATCATCTCCTCATCGTCTACTATCAAAATCTTCATAACGACAATTTCCTCCCTATGGTAAATTTTTCTATACTATTTATACCCTAAAAATGTTAAACTTACGCTACGAACGCGTGAAAACTCGGTGAAAAAATTTATTTACGTTGATATTATAGCATTTTTCCTTGCGTTTGTCAACCGCTCGCCTCCTCCGTCATTGCACTCTCCGTCATTCTGAGCGTCAACGAAGAATCTCGCCCCGAAAAAAGCAATCGGGCGGCAATACTTTGCCGCCCTCCCGTTCACGTTTCCACGTAAAAATAATCGTATAACGGAGCGTATAGCTCTCCCAAGTACGCCACGGCGACCTTATCCGCCTTAAACGCCTCGAACCGTTCCGTTTCGTCCGTATAATTGATCTCGTAATATTGCTTGACGATCGCAAAGCGTTCCTCGATGGAAAGGGCGTAATCGACGGTATAGCCCACGCCCGATTCCTCCTCCGTTTCCGCTTTTGCCGAAAACCGCAGATAGAACAGAAGCGATTCGCGCAAATTCTCCACTTCGCTATCGTGTTCCGCCTGCAATTTCTCACAGTATAGCGCCCACGTCTTTGAAAGAAATATCCCGTTGTCGATCAAACGGTGCTTTTCTTTCAGCTTCGCCTCCTCCAAAGCAAGATCGAGCTTATTTTTTTTGAGCTGCGCCGATTTCACCTCCAACAGCTGTTCTTCGGTCAAAGCCGCGTATTGCGCGTCCGTATACGAAATAATATCGATGATCAAATACCTTCACCTCCTTTTATTCCACCCCTGTCAGCACGGAAAATTCCACTTCCATTCCGTATAACGCCGAACCGACGCCCGACATCTGAAAATGAAACTTGAACCACTTTCCGCGCATACGCACGTCCCAAGCCGTCCGCGCCGTCGAGCCCACGAGATAATACGTTTTCGATCTTTTATCCGTTTCCACGGTTACCACGAACGCACCCTCGCCGAGCAAACGCATCTTTTCCAAGGTTTTCATTCCCCCTACGCCGAACGTCGCGCCTACCACTTCGAACTCTGCCGTTATCCCCGAGGGCAACTTCTCGCCCAAGCGGTAGCACATCACTTTATCGTTACTGCGACACACCGCAACGCCGTCGATCACGGACAAACCCTCTTTCGCGTAAATATAGTGCCCCTCCTCGGAGGCTATATCCACCGCGACGCCGCTATAAGTACCGCTCTTATCGATAAACCTCAAATAATACCGCCCGTCCGCGACCGCTTGATTGCATACCTGCGCCGTCCGTCTGGGTGTGATCGTCAAATTTTCACACACGCGTTCCACACCCTTTTCACGCAACGCATACAGCCCGTCCGCCGCCAAAAAGAACGCCCTTTCGCCGCTCTTGTCGCCGTATACGCCGATAGAATCGCGAAATATCCTGCCGCCGCCGTACCCGATCGTTTCCACTTCAAACTCTCTCGCGCTACCGGCAACGCGTAATCTTGCCAGACCGTACTCGAAAAACACGTACACGTACCCGTTTATCGCGGCAACTCCGACGATCTCGCCCGCATTTTTCGGCAACACCACCCGACCGCCGCCGTGCATATCCGAAGTGAAATTACTCGGCTCGAACGGCGCGGAATAGACGAGCGTCTGCGGTTTTTGCGCGGTAAACACGCGCCCGTCCGCCACGCACGCAACCGGCGCGCACGCCTCGGAAAACACCTGCTTCATTCCTTGCGATTCGTTATACGTATATATCCCCGTACCGCCGCAAAAAACGAGATAGGGCGTAGCGTCGGTATCCAGCGCGACCACCGTCTTTACCTCCGCGTCGAACAAACGCGAAAGAAAGAATTTCGAATCGTCCTCCAAATACTTATAAAAATACCCCGCTTTCGTCGTACAGTACAGCCTCTTCTCCCATTCCCCGTCAGAATTTTTGACGGGCAGGAGTAAAAATTCTTTTATTTGCACCATATTCGTACTCACCGCGACCGTGTCGCCGTCGGCAAGGGTAAAATTCGTCAACCCTGCGGCGGCGCGCAAAACGCCGCCCGTACAATCGCAGTTGGCAACGTACGCGCCCATAAGTACGCCCGCCCCCTCGCGCGCCGATTCGTCCGCCGTGTCGTTCGCCTTACCGATCGCGAACGTACGATACCGTTTAACGGATCGCTTGTATTTAGGACGGATCGCTTTACTTCGTATCGTCATCAAGCCCACCTCCGCGAACGGAGTCTGCGGCAAGGATTGCTCCGATACGCCGCGGTGATCGCGTCCTTGTATTTCTTATCCCAAAGGGCGGCGTCCTCGAATAAACCGCTCGCCAACGAATACTCGGCGGCGATCCCGTACGCAAACAACCGCAAAGATACGTTGCTTGCAAAATCGCTTACGCCGTCCACCGTCTTTTCCTTGGGCGTGTAGGTATAGCGGATCGCCACTTTGCCGCCTTGCGTTTTCAAATAATCGGGAAACAGCTTGAACGCCGCGTCGTTCCCCCACTCGTCGCACACGCGCAAAATACGCACCACGGAACGGGAAAGGGAAGAAAAATAAATAGCGCCCGTATCCGATTCCACTTCCTCCTCCGCATAAAGAGGCAGATAATCGATCGCAAGCTCGTTTTCCACGAGATTGAAACACCGCAATAAATCGGTAACCGCGGTGATCCCGTCGGGGTACGTCCCGTCGAAATACGCCTCTACCTCCGTCGCCATACCCAGCTCCACGGCGGCAGCTTTCAAAATTTCTTTTACCGTCATAACTCCCAAAAACCTCCTTTTATTATCGTACCCGTGTAGCGTTCAACGCGTACACGGGTACTCCGTTTTACTCAATCACCGCCGCACGGCGATCTGTCCGTTACGCTTCGGTGATACCCGTAAGCATACCCTGCCCGTTGGGTTTTTCGCACATAAGCTCGGCGTATTTGACGAGCGTCGCCGTATACACGGGTTTCATAGGAACTTGTTTGAGTATCTTGCCGTCCTCGCCTTCAAGCCACTTCCAATCGCAGAGCTGATGGATCTTGAAATCGTCGGTATTGAGCAGATACATCGTTCCTTCGGGGCAGAAACGGTCGGCTACGACGGGAATACCGTTAAAGCTCACCGCCTTAAATCCGCCTGCAAATTCCACAGAGGGGAGAATGGTGGTAAACTTTCTGAAATACTCGGCAAGCGCGCGTTTTACGCCCCACGAGCAAACGATAAAGTTGACCTTACTGCCCGAATTTTCCTCGATCGTATCGATCGCCGTCTGTATGACGTTTTCGGTGATCTCGCCCACCGCCGTTTTCACGTACGGTTTCATCATAGGCGAAGTCGTGCGGTCTACGCCGTAGAGCGTACCCTCCCCAAACAACGCGCCAAGCCCCGTGATTTCGTAGCCCTTGGAGTCGTGCAGATATACGCCTGCGCCGAGCGGCATTGCGGAGGAGATATCCTCTCCGTCCACGACGATCACCCTGTTTATGCGATCGACGGACAATACCTTTCTATTCGACGCGGAGGCGATGATCGCGTCGCTCAAACTCGTAAAGTCGAGGATCATACCCTCCATAACGCCTTTCACGCTCGTAAGGGTGATATCGTTGTTTTCCCCGATATCCTCCACTTCGGCAATCTTGCCCGTGCCGTCGCCGTAGAGCATACGCCCGAAATTAAAGGACGCGCTTTTGACGAGCGATTGCATTTCGTCGTTGAGTAGATTGACGAACGCGCCCTCGTTACTTGCCGAGGCACGGAGCGCCTTGTCGGAAATTTCGATCGTGCCGTAAAGATTTTTCAACGTAGAGGTAAAGCATACTCTGTCGCTTTGCGAAGACGCAGGCAGCGCGCCCGTTTCGCTACCGGCGGAAATACCGCCGTTCACGCCGTATTTCACGAGCTTTTTCACGTCCTTCCCCACGACGTCCGCCGTCGAGCGCTGAATTTGCGCAAGCAAAGGGTTTGCTTTGAGGTCGAGCGCCTCCGTTACCGCGTCGAGATAAAAAGATTTCAATGCGTTATCCGCTGTTTCAATAGTAATCATAAATACGAATTCTCCTGTTTTTTATTTTTTTTACGCTTGCGCGTTGCCGTTTTTGAAAAACCGCAACGCCATACTCCCCGCCTCGCCAATGGAACGGGGCTTTAACGGCGGCGTAGTAAGCGCGCCCGAGCCGCCTTTCATCAGCGGCGCGCCCGATTTACCGAGGGAGGATAAGTATTCCCCGATAATTTTCAAGCGCACCTCCTCGTCGCGGCTGGCAAGCTCGTAAAGGGCATCGCCGCACAGCGCAACGGACGGGATCACGTCGCTATGCGATACCTCCTGCAAGCCGCCTTCCGTAACGACGGGCGTATCCGTCGTTTGCTGAGCGCATTCCACGGGTTTTTCGGTTTCGGACGGGGCGCACGCGTTCGCCCTTTCCAGCTCGGAAACGAAATCGTCGAATTTCCTTTCCTCCGCCCTTTTCCAAGCGGCGCGTTCCCTGCGTTTTTCCACGCCCGTTTTATCGCCGCTTTTCTCCGTCCGTTGCGCGTTTGCGCCCGAAAAATTTTCCGCTTCGCGTTCCAGCTCTTTCAGCCGCTGACTTCTCCTCGTAAACTCCGATTGCAGCGACTCGTACGCCCTTGCAAGGGCGTCTACGCTCTTAAACTTCCCCAACACCGCCGAGCCGTCATTTTCCTTTTCTTTTGCCTCCGCAATTTGCTCCGTTTGGGGGATCTCCTCGTAAACGTTCTCCTTTTCTTCCATAATTTTTAACCTCCTTTATTCTTGCATCGCCCTTTTATGCGCGGCGATATGCGCTGAAAACCGTGCTTTCACTTCCTCGCGGTTTTTACACTTTTTGAACTCCGTAGACAGTAAAAATCGCGTATGTTCGGTGATATGCAGGGAATGTTCGTCGTAATCGTCCACCTGCGCCAAGCCCTCTTTCAATTCAAGATTTTCCTCCCCTGCTTTGGCGATATGCAGCGAGGAAATGTCCCTTGCGTTTTCAAAGCTCCCAAAGCCAAACGCTTCCAACACACGATTTTTATTTTCCGTAGACAGTTTTCCCTCTCCGTCCGTCAAAATACCCGCCTCGTACAATTTAAGTATCGTGGAACGTTTCTCCTCGGGCGAAACGCCGTCCTGCGCCTCGAACTGTACGTCGCTCACCGAAAGATCGGCGGCGTTGAAATAATACACCTGCGTTTTCTTGTTCTCGCCCGTAAACGTCATCAGCCTCGCGTTACCAGCGAACTGTCGATATAAGCGTAATATCTGCTTACCCGCCTCTTTCATCGCGCGCTCCACGCTCGCCAAAGTCGCGGACAGTCTGGACTCGTCTTGGGCGAGCAATAATTGCAACCCCGTCGCACTCGTTACGCGAGCCGGCGTAGAATTTTGCGAAAGCTCGCTCACGCCGCTGATCAAAGCAAATTCCTTTTCCAACCACTCCTCCTCGGCGGCAAACTCGCTGGGAATATTGCCGCAATCGAGCATTTCGGGTGCTTTACCGCCCTGCCGATACACGAGCACCTTCCCTGGGAGCAATCCCTCTTCCGACAATTCGTCGGTATCCACCGAACCGTCCTCCACCGTGAGTACGCCCATCGACAACCGATTCAAAAACTCGTGCTTGCGGTTTCTCACGGCGTTGTATGCCCTTTGCACGGGGATCAGACGGTCGATCACGCTCGCCCCGAAAAACGCCGCGGGTAAACGGATACAGTCCTGCTTCACAAACGGAAACACGCGCTCGCTTCTCTCGCCGTTCTTATAGGGCAACGCCCCCTCGAAAAGTAATTTTCCGCCCGCCACGATCTCGAGCTTCCCGTCGGGCAACGCCGCCGACGGACGGGTGTAACGTTCGATAAGTACCACGCTGTTTTTTATCGGCGCATAGTGCATTCCCACGCTTTCAAGTGGATTTTTCGCCGCCGACGGCTCGGAATACCCCGTCGCCGTCCATTCGGAAAGATCGCTGCCGGCAACCTCCACGCCGAACCGCTCGAATATCTCGTCCACGGAAACGATCTTTGCGTGGATCAGACTTGCGACCTCCTCCAAACCTTCTGCGTTCATGCGGTCGGGAAATATTTCAAACGGCGAAACGACGCTCACCGCCGCCTCCCCCTCGTATACGGGCTCTCCGTTTTCCGTTTCCGCTACCTGCCTGCCGCCCTTTTCGTCCCACGCGATCTTGTAAAAGCCGCTACCGCAAACCTCCGCCCAACTCGTCGCTCGCGAAACGATATCAAAAAATCCGATACGCTCCGTCGCATAGCGCAATACGCCCGTGGCAAGCTTCGCCGCTTTGATATCCCCGTCCTCGTCGGAAAAAGCGCGTACGCATAAGTTGGGACGCAACTTTTCGAGTTTTGCAAGCCGCGATTCCACCGTCGGCGCGATATGATTGAACACACGCCGCGACTGCCAGTAAAACCGCTTGTCCTCCTCCGCCAATCCCCCGAACGGCGACACGTCGCAGTATTGATTGCCGCTGTAAAAATTCATATTCAACAGCCAACCGCTCTCCACCGCGCGCCGCTCCTCGCGTCGCCTTTCGAAATCGGCGACGATCTCCGCCACGAGCTTTTGCTCACGCCTACGCTTTGCCGCCTCCAAATCCTCTTGTTTTTGCATATATCAAACCTCCTTTTTATTTCGTACTACCCGTTTTCTCGGTTTGGGGCGCGGCTTTTTCACCGCCCCCTTGTCCCCCTTGTCATTGCGAGCCGTAGGCGAAGCAATCTTTTTCTCCGTTGTTTTCGACTCTTCCAACGCCGCAAGCAACCGCTTTTTTTCCTCTTCCAACTGCTCGTCGGTCATCTTTTCCAAACCCACCGCGCCGCCGCTTTCCCCAAGCAATATTTGCACGGCTTTGAGATCGGGCGGCACGTCCTTTTTCGTACGCTTACGCTTGGTCAACTTCAATTCCCCGTCCACCTCCGCAAACTCCTCGGTTACCTCCGCGACCTTATACCCAAGCGCCACCTTTAATAACGCCTGCGACAACTTTTCTCCGTTCGTCGTTTCAGTCATATACCCTCCTTTTTCCACTTCGGCGCGCAAGCGCCTCCTTGTCCTTTTGTATCACGCTCTTTTCCACTTTCGGCGGCAACTTTTTCGGCCTCGTCATCAGATAGTACCGCATTTCGTCGATTTAAGATATTATCTTTTTTCATCTTTGGTTTTTCTTATAAAAACAACAAAAAAGAACGCATTTTCTGCGTTCTTTTCTCTCAATTTATTTTCTTGGCACAAGATTTGGCATACCGATAGGTAATATCCTTTCTTGGAACACCTGTCTCTTTTAAGTTATTTCCTTTCAATATTATATATATTGTTTATTCCAAACTTCCAAAAATATCTCCATTTATATCAAATATCATATCAATCGGAATTAGGTCTCCCGTAGTCATTTGTATTTGACGTTCATAAGTCTTAATTTTCTTTACCACACCTGTAATTGTAATGTACGCTCCACCTTGTTTCTTTTCATCGGGTTTGAAGAACGTAATAGTTATTTCGGGTTGATTTTC
>JAFTPZ010000044.1 GCA_017463025.1 Clostridia bacterium | reverse complement strand
CGAGCATTTTACCCGACGCCGAAGCTTGCGCGTTGTTTACGACCGCGTCGATCTTGCCGAATTTTTCCACCGTTTTCGCGATCACGTTTTTGATCGCCGCCTCGTCCGCGCCGTCTGCGGTAACCGTAAGTACTTCGCAATTATAAGCCGATTCCAGCTTTTCCTTTGCCGCAAGGAGGGTAGACTCCGTTCTGCCCGTGATAACGACTTTCGCGCCCGCTTTTGCAAACGCCGTGGAAAGCCCGAATCCGATACCTCTGCCGCCACCCGTGATAATCACGACTTTGTCTTGTAAAGAAATCATAATAAATTCCGTCCTTTTATTTTTTATACTTACAGTATACACTCTTTTTTCAAGCTTGTCAATCGCGTGCGATTGATTTTTGAATGAAAGAGTTATTTTATTTTTTCTCCATATTCATCTACATATCCCCATAAGTAATCGGGAGTAATATCCAAGATATCACATAAAATTTCAATTTGTTCATAATTTAATTGAAATTTACCGTTTTCATAACGCGCATAAGCAGGTTGCAAAATTCCCATTTTTTGAGCGATTTCTTTTTGCGTTAAATTTTTTATAAGTCTGGCTTGTTTCAAATTGTTACCGATTTTTTTTGATAATGTTATCATAGTTGTTTGTTTATAACATAAAATGTTATACTTATACCCTTTTTAACAATTATAACACAAATTGTTATAAATCGTTGACTTATAACGTTTAATGTTATAAAATATAAGATAGGAGGTATCTACAAATGGAAAAAGAATATACACTTGAAGAAATGTTTTGCGGTATGCCGCATTTATTGGTGCGGTTTCAATGCTTAAAACACCAAATTCGGTGGTTTGCGCAGAATAGTTGGGAAGAGGGGGTTACAAAAGAGGACGTAATTAAAGAAAATCAGTTGCTTTTGGAAACGGCAAAAGACCTGTCGTTGTTCGATATTAAGATCGCCTATTATTTGCGCCATATCGACGGGTGGTCGAATATCAAATTATTGCACATACTCGAAGATCTTTTCGACGCGCAATGCGATTGTAAAAACGCGCTATTTGGCACGGACGAGTACTACGATCCTTTGCGAAAAGCTCGCCATGGGTGCGGAAAACGCAAAAAAGAGTAAAAATTCCAAAAAAATCCTCGGATAGGGCGTAAAATAGCTTGCCAAGGCTCGTCCTTTGTGTTAAAATAGTATAGCTAAAAATTCACACTCGTTCATTGTGCGCAATCCGTGTCCGTAAAATCTTTCAATGCGGACGTCGTTGCGAGCCAACACAAGGCGAGGAGGTTTAACGGAGGTTTGAATTATGGCAGTTATTACTATGAAACAGCTCTTGGAAGCAGGCGTTCACTTCGGTCATCAGACGAGAAAGTGGAATCCCAAAATGAAGAAGTACATCTTCGCGGCAAGAAACGATATCCACATTATCGACTTGCAGGTTACCGCTAACTTGATCGAAGAAGCGTACACGTTCGTTTGCGAGTCGGTAAAAGAGGGCAAATCGGTACTCTTCGTAGGTACGAAGAAACAGGCGCAAGAGGCGATCAAGGAAGAAGCGGAAAGATGCGGTCAGTACTACGTAAATTCCCGTTGGCTCGGCGGATGCCTTACCAACTTCAAGACGATGAGAAGCCGCGTAGAGCGTTTGGAAAAGCTCGAAGCTATGGAAGCGAACGGCGATTTCAATTTCCTTCCCAAAAAAGAGGTTATGCTTTTGAAGAAAGAAATGGAGAAATTGCAGGCGAACCTTGGCGGTATCAAAACGATGAAGTCTATGCCCGGCGTTATGTTCGTGGTCGATCCCCACAACGAGGATATCGCGATCAAAGAGGCGAAAAAGCTCGGCATTAAGATCGTGGCGATCACCGACACCAACTGTGATCCCGACGAGATCGATTACGTGATCCCTGGGAACGACGACGCTATCCGCGCAATCAAGCTCATTTCGTCCGTAATCGCGAACGCGGTCATCGAGGCGAACCAAGGCGAAGAGGCGGTCGTTGCGGCGACGACGGAAGTAGCGGCGGAAGAAGAAACGCAACCTACGTCTATGGAAGAAGTGGTTGCGGCTGCGGAAGAAGTAGTTGCGGAAGAAGAAAACGCGTAAGTTTTCGGTTTTGAAATTATAGAATATAAGGAGATAACAATTATGGCATTTACGGCAAAAGACGTAATGGCGCTCCGTGAAAAGACGGGCGCAGGCGTTATGGACTGCAAAAAGGCTTTGACGGACGCAGACGGCGATATGAACAAAGCGGCGGATCTGCTCCGCGAAAGAGGTATCGCAAAAGCGGAAAAGAAAGCGTCGCGTATTGCGGCGGAAGGTATCGTAGCTTGCTATATCGACGGTAAAACGGGCGTTTTGGTCGAGCTCAACTGCGAATCCGACTTCGTTGCAAAGAACCCTCAATTCTCGGAGATCGCGACGGAAGTTTCCAAAGTGATCGTAAAAGAGAACCCTGCAAACGTAGAGGCTCTGTTGGCTTGCGCGTGCGCAGGTGCGACGGTGGAGGAATATTTGAAAGGCAAGATCGCGATCATCGGCGAGAAGATCGCGGTAAGACGTTTCGTTCGCTATGAAACGGACGGTTTCTTGACGAGCTATATCCACCTCGGCGGCAAGCTGGGCGTAATTTTGGACATGGCAGGCGAGGCGACGGACGCGGTGAAAGAGGTTGCGCACGATATTACGCTCCAAATCGCGTTCACGAAAGCGGCGTACTTGACGAAAGACGAAGTTTCCGCGGAAACGCTCGAAAGAGAAAAAGCGGTGCTCAAACAGCAAGCGATCAACGAGGGTAAGCCCGAGGCGATCGCAGAAAAGATGGTTATGGGTAGAATCAAGAAATTCTACGAGGAAAACTGTCTGCTCGAACAGGCGTTCATCAAAGACGATTCCAAGAAAGTTTCCGATCTTTTGAAGGGCGTAAACGCGTCGATCAATAAGTTCGCGTTCTTCGTAATGGGCGAAGGTCTGGAAAAGAAGAGCGAAGATTTGAGCGAAGAAGTGGCGAAACAGGTTGCCGCTGCGCAGAAATAATCGATAGAACGATCAAACCGCCGTGCGTGAGATTCACGCGCGGCGGTTTTTCTCTTTGCGGCGGTTGATAAAGTATAGTGCGAAATCCACGGATACGAACGCGAGATTGATAAAATACAGCACGAGCACGTAATTGATATTTCCGCCCACGATCTTGCCTGCGATTCCTGCGATATATCCGATTATGATCGCGATTGTAAACACCACGCTCTTTCCTTTCGTTGAGCCCGAAGTCAGGCTTTTATAAACGGAAATGGGCCACGATACTCCAAAGCATATCAACATAAGCGTTTCAAAAAATACAACCATAAAAAATCTCCTTTCTTTTGTTCTTTGCTACTATTATACACTTGACAAAGAGAAATGTAAAATATATAATTGTTATGTAATTCATAACTACAAGTTATGAATTGTTGGAGGAAAGAGGCAAATGGACTTAACGAAATTACGGTATTTCTATATCGTGGCAAAGCACGAGCACGTAACGCGCGCGGCGGAGGAAATACACATTGCCCAACCTGCGCTGACGAAAACGATCAAACAGCTTGAAGAGGAGCTCGGCACGCCGCTTTTTTATAAAAAGGGCAGGAATATTTATCTGACCGAGTTCGGGGAATTTCTCAAAAAAAAGCTGGAAACCGTATTCGCGCAGGTAGACGGCATTCCCGACGAGTTGGAGTCGCGGAAAAACGAGCGGAAACGTACGGTCAAGCTCAACGTGCTTGCGGCGTCCACGGCGGCAACCGACGCGGTTGTGGCGTATAAGAAAAAACACCCCGAAACGGTGTTTCAGCTCATTCAAAACGAAACGGAAACGGACTGCGACGTGTCCGTTTCTACGGGCACGACCGATTTCGCGGCGTTGCCGACTTTTGAAAAGCGTTTCGTAATGGAGGAAAAAATTTATCTTGCCGTACCGAAAAACTCGCCGTACGCTACGCGCGCGTCGATCGAATTGAAAGAGGTGAGCGGCGAAGGCTTCGTCAATCTGGCAGGCTCACGCCCGTTCCGTAGCGTTTGCGATCGGTTTTGCGCGTACGCAGGGTTCAAACCGCACATTTCGTTTGAATCTGACTCGCCCATGGCGGTGCATAACGTCATCGGGGCGAGCGCAGGAGTGGGCTTTTGGCCGGAATATTCATGGGGCAAGGTTTCTGCCGACGTCGCGTTGTTGCCCATCTCCGATCCCGTGTGTCAGCGCGAGCTCGTGCTCGGCTTACACGTCAATCCCGTTTCTTCGACGGTTGCGCCCGATTTTTACGAATTTTTGATCAAATTTTTGCAAAATCGGCGTAAGAAAGGGAGAAAATAAATGGAAAGCGCCCGTTTTTCATTGATTTTTTTTCGGGGGTTTGGTATACTTATACTTGCAATTTGAAATGAGGATTTTAAGGTATGGCAAACGGTGAATTTACCGATAAAGTAAAAATTTTAATCAAAGCCGGCGACGGTGGCGACGGTATGAACTCGTTCAAGGCGTTCAAGGGTAAGCCTGCGTGCGGCCCTGACGGCGGCGACGGGGGCAAGGGCGGCGACGTATATTTCGTCGGGGATAAGGATATGAACGACTTATTCTCTTTCCGCTTTACTTCCCGTTTTCTTGCCGAGAACGGCGAGGTGGGCGGCACGAACCGTTGCTTTGGGAAAAGCGGCAAAAACACGTATATCAAAGTACCGCTCGGCACGCTCGTACGCGACGAGGAAACGGGTAGACTGATCTGCGACGTATTCGAGGACGGACAGGAAGTGTTGGTTGCGCGCGGCGGCAACGGCGGCAAGGGCAACGTACGGTTTACCACGGCGCGTCGGCACGCGCCCAACTTTGCGCAAAAGGGAGAAAAGGTCAAGCCGCACTACGTGATCTTGGAGATGAAAGTCATTGCGGACGTAGGGTTCGTGGGCTTTCCGAACGTGGGGAAAAGTACTCTGCTTTCGAAAATTTCCGCGGCAAGACCGAAGATCGCGAACTATCATTTCACCACCCTTTCTCCGAACTTGGGCGTGGTGCGGTACTATGAAAAATCGTTCGTGGCGGCGGATATCCCAGGGCTGATCGGGGGCGCGGCGCAGGGCGCGGGCTTGGGGCACGATTTCTTGCGCCATATCGAAAGAACGCGTATGCTTTGCCACGTGATCGATATTTCGGGGTGCGAGGGGCGCGATCCCGTGGAGGATTTCAAGAAGATCAACGCCGAGCTCAAAGAATACAGTGAGGTTTTGGCGGAGCTGCCACAGATCGTCGTGTGCAACAAGTGCGATATTTTCGGCGCGGAAGAAAATTTGAAAACGCTGAAAAAGAAGTTGGGTAAAAAATATAAGATATTCCCGATCACCGCCGTTTCCGGCGAGGGCACGAAAGAGCTGATCGAGGGTATTTTCGAGGTGCTTGCCACCCTGCCTCCCGTCGAGCCCGTGTTGCCCGACGAGGAATTCGAGTACAAGGCGAACGACGAGCTGTCGTTTGAGATATTCAAGGACGACGACGGCGTATACGTGGTCGTCGGCGGCTTGATCGATATGCTTTGTCGGAACGTGGTTTTGAACAATCCCGATTCTATGCAGTATTTCCAAAAAGTCTTGCGGCTTCGCGGCGTGATCAAGGAACTTTCTAAAATGGGCTGTAAAGAGGGGGATACGGTGTCGATTGGCGAAGTGGAATTCGATTTCATACCCTAAAATGCGTATAGCACGGCATCTTATCCGCAAAAGAACAACCTGCCCTTGCTCGTTTACGAAAAGTAAACTCCCGTCGGGCAGAACGTCCGTTTTGCGGCAACCTGCCGCACGCTCCGCATTTTAACAAATACAATAAGGAAGTAAAATTATGATTATCACAAGTGAAAATATAACGAGCAAACAACGCAGTAAATTAAAATCGATCGCGGCGAATTTATCGCCCGTAACGCAGATCGGCAAGGGTGGCATTACCGACAATCTCTTAAAAACCCTGTCCGACGCATTAGACGCGCACGAGCTGATTAAGGTGAATATTTTGGAAACCGCGGACGACGACGCGCGCAATCTTGCGGAAAACGTTGCGGAACTGTTAGAGGCAGTGCCCGTGGCGGTGATCGGCAGAAAGGCGATTTTTTATAGGTATTCCCGTCGCGATAAATTTGCGCACCTTGAAATTTAAGAAATCCGTTTAATAAGCGGCGTTTTGCGTTATAAATAAAAGACGACGAAAAAGGAAGATTAAAATGGAAAACGAAGAAATGAAAGAAACCGTCGCGCCCGAAACGGAAGAAAAGGCGACGAAAGAAAAGAAAAAGAGCAATAAAAAATGGCAGGAAGAAATCGATAAAGCCCAAGCGGAGGCGGAGGAGAGCAAGCGTAAATGGTACGCCGTTACCGCCGAATACGAAAATTACCGCCGTCGTACGCAAAATCAGGCGGCGCAACGGTATCAAGAGGGCAGAAACGACGTGATCGCGGCGTTATTCCCGATCGGGGATAATCTCGAACGCGCGCTTTTATCCTGCGCCGACGAGAACACCAAGCAGGGCGTGGAAATGGTACTCGCGTCGTTTAAGAAAGTACTCGAAAGCGAGGGCGTGGAGGAGATCAATCCTTTGGGGCAACCGTTCGACGCCACGTATGCCGAGGCGATCATGGCAACGCCCGTGGGTGAGGGCGAGGAAAGCGGTATCGTCAAGCAGGTGTACGTGAAAGGTTATAAAAAGGGCGAAAAGGTACTCCGCTACGCGCAGGTTATCGTTACGCAATAAGCTTATGAAAGTCAATCGGAAAAGATTGACTTTTTTTATAAAAATTTGCGGCTATTTTATAGCTTTCTTTTTTCAAATATGGTATAATAGAAAAAACCGCGCGTTTTCGGCGCGACAAAGGAGGGGTTATGCAACCCGTTTATAAAAGAGTGTTGTTAAAGCTTTCGGGGGAAGCGCTTGCAGGGGATCAGAGATTCGGACTCAATCACGAGGTGATCGCGCCCGTGGTGGAACAGATCGTTCAGCTGCATAAAATGGGGGTACAGGTCGGGCTCGTGATCGGCGGCGGCAATTTCTGGCGCGGCAGACAGGGTACGAATATGGACCGCACGACGGCGGATCATATGGGTATGCTCGCAACGGTTATGAATTCGCTTGCAATGATGGACGCGATCGAACAGCGCGGCGTGCCCGTGCGCGTACAGACCGCGCTGGATATGGTATCGCTTGCCGAGCCGTTCATTCTGCGTAAGGCACTTCGGCATTTTGAAATGGGTAGGATCGTGATCTTTGCTTGCGGTACGGGCAATCCCTATTGCTCGACGGATACGGCGGCGGCGCTCCGTGCTTGCGAGATCGACGCGGATATACTGCTTATGGCAAAGAACGTGGACGGCATTTACGATTCCGATCCCAAGACCAACCCGTTTGCGAAAAAATACGAAACGTTGCGCTATGCGGATATCATCAATCAGGGACTGAAAGTGATCGACTTCACCGCCGCGACGATGTGTATGGAAAACAACGTACCCACCCTTGCGTTCGGCTTGAACGAGGAAAATTCTATCGTTCGCGCCGTATGCGGCGAGAAGTTGGGGACAATTATCAAAGTATAAAAATAAAGAAACCGCTACGCAATACGGCGTTGCACTTGCGTTTTTTCTCGCTCGTTTACGAAAAGTAAACTCCCGTCGAAAAAGCCGCGTGCGCCTTGTCTTGCTTGCGTCTTGCTTTATTTTATTCGCTTGTATCAGGCAAATAAAAATTAGAAAATTATAAAAACACCGTAAAGGAGAAATAATTATGATTGAAAACGAAAAAGTAGAAGAGATGGAATTAGAGCTTGAAGAAAAATCGGAAAATACCATCAAAGCGCTCGAAAGCGACTACGGCGCGATCCGTACGGGTAGAGCGAATCCGCACATTCTCGACAAGATCGAGGTGGAGGCGTACGGCGGTATGAGTAAGCTGATCGAGTTGGGTAACGTATCGACGTTGGACGCGCGTTGCTTGCAGATCAATCTTTGGGATAAATCCCTGCTCAAAGCGGTGGAAAAGGCGATCTTGCAATCGAATATCGGTCTTACCCCCTCTAACGACGGACAGGTGATCCGCTTGGTGTTCCCCGTAATGACGGAAGAACGCAGAAAAGAGCTTGTCAAGCAGGCGAAGAAAATGGGCGAGGACGCAAAGGTCGCGCTCCGCAATCACCGTCGCGAGGCTATGGACGTACTCAAAAAGATGAAGACGGCGAAAGAGCTGTCCGAGGACGAGGCGGCAGGCTGTGAGGCGGACGTGGAAAAGGCGGTTACGGGCTATATGTCCAAGTTGGAAACGATCATAGCCGCAAAAGAAAAGGAATTGACGACTATTTAACCTATGGCGCGGAATACAATAGAGGCAGGGGAGAATATCCCCAAACATATAGCGATGATCATGGACGGGAACGGGCGTTGGGCGAAAAAACGTTTGATGCCCCGTTCTTTCGGACATAAAATGGGTATGGAACGCATGATCGGGCTTATGGAACACGCCTTTGATCTGGGCGTGGACTACGTTACCGTATACGCCCTTTCCACGGAAAACCTCAAACGCCCGAAAGAGGAACTCGACGGGTTGTTCGATTTGATCCGTAATCATTTCGCGCAGTATATGGAGCGCGTTTGCGCGCGCGGCGTGCGATTGCGTATTCTCGGCGATACCTCGCTGTTACCCAAGGACGTACAAAAGATCCTCGTAGAATCGGAGGAAAAGACCGCCGCCTACGAAGGGAAAGGAATTAACGTGGCGCTTGGCTACGGCGCGCGTGCGGAGATCGTGCGCGCGGCGAATTTGGCGGTGGAGAAAGGGGAAAGACTCACGGAAGAAAGTTTTTCGGGGCTTTTATATACGGGCGGTCAGCCCGATCCCGATCTCGTCATTCGTACGGGTAAAGAGGTGCGGCTTTCCAACTTTTTGCTCTATCAAGCGGCGTATGCGGAGTTGTATTTTACCGATAAAATGTTTCCCGAATTTTCCGATAAGGACTTGGAAGAGGCGTTCAAGTGGTACGCTTGCCGCGTACGGCGGTTCGGAAAAACGGACGAACAGCTTTGAATAATGATGAAATTCTTTTACGAAAGTTTGTCGAACAGGAGAAATAACTTATGAAAACCCGAGTGATTTCAGGCGCTTGCTACGTAGCGATCCTGTTATCGTTTTTTCTATTAAAAATATTCGTGCACGATTTTTGTTTCGACGTGCTCATTTACGCGTTCGCGATCATCGGCGCGTTGGAAATGCTCCGCGCTATGGGCGATAGAGTAACGAAAGCGGAACGCGTGATCGTCATGCTGTTCGTGTTTATTTGTATTCCTGCATGCGCGATCGCCGAATATTTCTTCCGTTACGGCTTGCACGTTACGAGTATTTGTTTCGTGGCTATGGGTACGGCGCTTTTATCCTTGCTCGTGCTCCGCCATGAGGAAACGACGCCCGAAAACCTCGGCGTGGCTTTTTTCTCCGCACTCTATCCCGTTCTTTTGTTGATCGTGTTGGTGCTTGTCAATCACGTATCCGATCCCGTCGCGTTGGAGCAGGGAAAATATCCCGTCGTGCTCAACGACATTGCGTTTAACTCCGACGTACTCATTTTATTCGTGTTCGTCGTATCGCCTGCGGCGGATTGTATGGCGTATTTCTTCGGACGCTTCTTGCATAAACAATTCCCCGAAAAAATGGCGCCCGACATCAGCCCGAACAAGACGATCATCGGTGCGATCGGCGGACTTATCGGCGGCGTGATCGGCGCGGGCGTTATCTATTTTGCGTATAACGCGATCGCAGGTACGTTCGTGGATATGCATATTTGGTTGCCCGTGTATCTTGCGATCGGATTTATCGCGGCGGCGGCAACGGAATTTGGGGATCTTGTCGAAAGCTGTATTAAGCGTAAACTCGGCATCAAGGATATGGGCAAGATCATGCCAGGGCACGGCGGCGTACTCGACCGTATCGACGGCACGCTGTTTGCGAGCGTGGCGGTGTATTTGGCGTTTGCGCTCATACGCCTTTTGGTGGCGTAAACGATGAAGACGATAGCGCTTATCGGTTCGACGGGCTCGATCGGCACGCAGGTTTGCTCGGTCGTGCGTCGGTATCCCGATCGATTTCGGATAAAAAGCTTGGTGGCGAACGCCTCCGCGGAAAGCTTCTTAAAGCAGGTGATCGAGTTCAAGCCCGAATACGCCGCGCTCGTCAGCGAGGAAGAGGGGAAAAAGCTCGTCGGAAAAATACCGCAGGGCGTACGCTTTGGCTACGGCGAGAAAGCGGCGTTGGACGCGGTGGGTTACGGCGACGTGGCGTTTATCGCGGCTACGGGTTTTGCCGGCTTGCAGTATTCCCTCAAAGCGATCGAATTAAAGAAAGATATCGCGCTTGCGAATAAGGAAACGCTCGTTTGCGGCGGCGAGCTCGTTATGAACGGGATCAAAGAGTCGGGCTTGCGTTTAATGCCCGTGGACAGCGAGCATTCGGCGCTTTGGCAAGCGCTTCATTTCCGTTTGAACGCGCCCTTTTCGCGGCTGATCATCACCGCGAGCGGCGGCCCGTTTTACGGCTATACGAAAGAGAAATTGCAGACGGTTACGCCTGTGTCCGCGCTCAAACACCCCACTTGGCAGATGGGCGCGAAGATCACGATCGATTCGGCGACGTTGCTCAATAAAGGCTTTGAGGTGATCGAGGCGAAATGGCTGTACGACGCGCCTTTGGAAAAGATATCCACGGTAGTCCAGCCCGAAAGCATTATCCATTCGATGGTGGAGTTTGCCGACGGCGGTATTCTGGCGCAAATGAGTTATCCGACTATGGAATTGCCCATTCAGCTCGCGCTCACCTATCCCGAGCGGTTGGATTGCGACTTAAAGCCGCTTGATTTCGTTTCGCTCGGCGCGATACGGTTCTTGCCTTTGCACAGAAAAGATTTTCCTTGCTACGACTTGGCGCTCGCGGCGGCGGAAAGGGGGGATAACTACCCCTGCGCGCTCAACGGCGCGGGCGAAGTGGCGGTGCGTGAGTTTTTGGAGGGGAAGATCGGCTTTTTACAAATTGCGTAAATTATTGAAAATACGTTGGAGAGAACCGAGCGCGCGAGGGCGACTTCTTATGCGGTATTGCAAGAAACGGACGCGCGCGCACGTGCATATGCAAAAGAATATATTGCAAAAAAGGGGTTGTAAAATTTGGTTTATTTGACGAATTTATTAGCGGCAGACTGGGTAAAAAGCGTGCTGGGCGTACTGCTTGCCATCGTCATTCTGCTCGCTATGGTAACGATACACGAGTTCGGGCATTATATCGCGGGAAAGCTGTTGGGGTTCAAGATCAACGAGTTTTCGGTGGGGTTCGGCCCTGCGCTCTTCAAAAAACGCAGTAAAAAATCGGGCGAGCTGTTTGCGCTCCGTATTATTCCGCTTGGCGGCTATTGTGCGTTTGACGGCGAGGACGAATACGACGACGAGGGGCGAGAACAAGAACCTGCGCCCGAAACGGAAAAGCAAGACGGCGAGGACGAATATCCCGAACCCAAGGGCGAACGCTTTAACGATCAACCGCCTTGGAAACGCATTATAGTGCTCGTTGCCGGCGCGACGATGAACTATCTTTTGGCGCTTTTATTGCTGATCATTATGTTTGTGGGAATAGGTAGACCGGTATATTCGGTAGTCGTGGAAAAGCCGGAAGAAACGGCGGCGGTCGCCGTGCAAACGCAAACGGACGGGATCGGCTTACAGACGGGCGATATCATTTTACAAGTCAACGGTAAAAACGTGTACCTCATCACCGACTATCTCGACGCGTTAAACGGCGAAAAGGCAGGCGCGGAAATTCCCGTTCTCGTGCTTTCCGAGGGAGAGGAGGTAACCCGTACCCTCGTGCTTGCCGCGGACGCGGATTTTAAGAATATGTCGGACACGCAAACGCTCTTGAAAAGTATGAATATATACGGCTTATACACGGTAACGTGGCGGCAGGGCTTTTTCCCGTCGATCGGACATTCTTTGGCGTACTCGGTAAAGATCGGCGGCACGGTATTGAGGTCCTTGGGCGAACTACTCACAGGTAAACTTGGTTTAAGCGCGATGGGCGGACCGGTAACGACGATCTCCGTTACGGCGGAGGCGGCGGCAAGCGGTTTAATGTCCTTCCTCAATATCGCGGCGTTTATCGGGGTGAACCTTGCCGTGTTCAATCTCTTGCCCGTACCCGCGCTCGACGGGTGTAAGGTCATTTTCTGTATTATCGAGTGGATACGCAAAAAACCCGTGAACAGAAAGGTGGAAACGATCATTCACTTCGTCGGACTCGTTTTCCTGTTCGGCTTTGCGATACTCGTCGATTTGTTGCAATTATTTATCTAAAAAATTTCAACCTGTCAAGTAAAAATGCTTGACAGGCTTGTTTTTATAGTGTATAATAGTGGAACAATGAAAGACGATTTGAATTTTTTACGGCTTTGGGATATGTATTCCCCCCTGCTTACGGCAACGCAACGGGAGATCACCGATCTGTATTTTAATTACGACCTTTCTTTGGGGGAGATCGCCGAGCAAAAAGGGGTATCGCGGCAAAGCGTGTCCGATTGCTTGGGAAAATGCAGAAGACAGCTGGAAAAATACGAAGAAAAACTCGGCTTTTTGCAGACGCTTACCGATTTATCGAGAGAATATTCGGCGTATATGACGGAAGTTACGAGATTTATCAAGGAGCAGGACTCGCCAAAGTCGCGCGCGTTGAAAGAAAAGCTTGACGCGGTGCATAAGGAGTTCGGCGTGGAAATTATAGAAACGGAATAAAAGGGGTTAGAATGGCTTTATTCGGGTCTTTATCAGAAAGATTAAATCATATATTTTCCAAACTTACGAAAAGGGGAAAGTTGACGGAGTTGGAGATCCGCACGGCGATGCGCGAGGTGCGCGTGGCGCTTTTGGAGGCGGACGTCAACTTAAAAGTAGCCAAGCAATTTATCGCAGAGGTTTCGGAAAAAGCGGTCGGGCAGGAAATTTTGTCCTCGCTCAACCCTGCCCAGCAGGTGATTAAGATCGTCAACGAAGAGCTGATCGCGCTCATGGGTGCGAAGAATGCGAAATTGGAAGTATCCCCCAAGCTCCCCACGGTGATTATGATGTGCGGCTTGCAGGGCGCAGGTAAGACCACGCTTTGCGGTAAGCTTGCGACGCTCCTTAAAAAACAAGGCAAAAAGCCCTTGCTCGTGGCAGGGGATATCTACCGCCCCGCGGCGATCACGCAGCTCCAAGTGGTAGGCAAAAACGCGCAGGTGGAAGTGTTCGAAAAGGGCACGCAAAGCCCCGTAAAAACCGCGAAGCAGGCGATCGAATACGCGCGCTCGAAAGGGTACGACACCGTGATTTTGGACACGGCAGGGCGTTTACAGATCGACGAAACGCTGATGCAGGAGCTTGAAAATATCAAGAAAGAAGTGGAGATCACGGAGACCTTGCTCGTTGTGGACGCGATGACGGGGCAGGAAGCGGTGAACGTTGCCGAAACGTTCAATAGCCGCCTCGAAATTACCGGCGTGATTTTAACGAAGCTCGACGGCGATACGCGCGGCGGCGCTTGTCTTTCGATCAAGGCGGTAACGGGTAAGCCGATCAAATTTATCGGCGTAGGCGAAAAACTGACCGATTTAGAGCCTTTTTATCCCGATCGCATGGCGTCGCGGATCTTGGGTATGGGCGACGTGCTTTCGCTCATTGAAAAGGCGCAACAGGCGATCACGGAAGAGGACGCGAAGAAAATGCAGCAGAAGATGCTTGCAAACTCGTTCACCCTTTCCGATTACTTGGAACAGTTTTCGATGATGAAAAAGATGGGCGGCGCGCAGGCAATGCTGTCCATGCTCCCTGGGGCAAACAAAATGAAAGTGGGCGAGGGGGATATCGACGAAAAGAAGATCGAGCGCACGAAAGCGATCATTCTTTCGATGACGAAAGCCGAGCGCGACAATCCCTCGATCATCGACAGCAAGAGAAAACGGCGTATTGCGGCAGGTTCGGGTACGAGCGTACAGGACGTGAACCAACTCTTAAAGCAATTCGATCAGACGAAAATGCTGATGAAACAGTTAAAAGGCGGTCG
>JAFTPZ010000043.1 GCA_017463025.1 Clostridia bacterium | reverse complement strand
TTAATACAGGAGGCACAAAAAAATGCACAACGTTAATTTGAGCGTCCTGTTTCTAAATGCCATGATGCCCTTGTGGCTTGGTATCGCTCTTCCCGTAGCAGCGTTGCTGTTGGGAGGGCTTGTGTTCTTGTTGATTTATAAAGCAAGCACCGAAAAGAAAGTCGGTTCTGCGGAAAAGCAAGTACGCGAGATCAAAGCGGCTGCGGAAGCGGAAGCGGAACGCATCAAAGCACAAGGAAAAGAAGAAAGCAAGAGAGCCTTGAAAGAGGCACTTCTCGAAGCGAAGGAACAGGACTTAAAATTAAGAAACGAATTCGAGCGTGAAACGAAAGAAAAGAAAGCGGAGTTGCAACGTATGGAGCAACGCCTTACGCAAAAAGAAGACTCGCTCGATAAAAAGACGGAGCTTATCGAACAACAAAAAGCGAATTTGTTCCGTCAGGAAGAAGAGGTTCGCGCCTTGCAGGACAAGTTAAGCTCGCAACACGAGCTTATGATTCAAGAGCTTGAAAAGGTAGCGCAGCTCACACGCGACGAGGCGAAACGCCTGCTCACGGAAGAGATACTCGATAGCACGCGGCACGACGTGGCTTTGCAGGTCCGTAATATGGAACAGCAAGCCAAGGAAGAGGCGGATATGAACGCGAAAAAGATCGTCGCGCTTGCCATTCAAAAATGCGCGGCAGATCAGGCTTCGGAGATCACCGTTTCCGTCGTACCTTTGCCTAGCGACGATATGAAAGCGCGTATTATCGGACGCGAGGGTAGAAATATCCGTGCGATCGAAAATTCGACGGGTATCGAACTCATTGTAGACGATACGCCCGAAGTCGTTATTTTGTCGGGCTTTGATCCCGTACGCCGTGAATTTGCGCGGTTGTCGCTTGAAAAGCTGATCAACGACGGACGTATCCACCCTGCAAGAATTGAGGAAACGGTGGAAAAGGTTTCCCGTGAAATGGATTTGCAGATTAAAGAGGCAGGCGAGGCGGCAGTATTCGAGGCGGGCATTTTCGGCTTACACCCCGAACTCATCAAACTCATCGGGCGTTTGAAATTCAGAACAAGCTACGGTCAGAACGTGTATAAACACTCGATCGAAGTGGCGACGTTGGCAGGTCAGATGGCGGCAGAGCTCGGCTTGGACGTAAACTTCGCAAAACGCGCAGGTTTGTTGCACGATATCGGTAAAGCGGTCGATCAGGAGCAAGAGGGTACGCACATTCAGATCGGTGCGGATCTTGCGAAGAAATATAAAGAAAACGCAAATATCGTCAATGCAATTATGGCGCACCACGGCGACGTAGAGCCCAAGACCATTGAGGCGGTACTCATTCAAGCGGCAGACGCTATTTCTGGCGCGCGCCCTGGGGCTCGTCGTGAAATGGGTACGAATTACGTGAAACGCTTGGAAAAGCTGGAAGAGATCGCGTCAAGTTTCCGCGGCGTGGACAAGAGCTACGCGATCCAAGCTGGTAGAGAAGTCCGCGTTATCGTAAAACCCGAACAGGTAGACGACGCGCAGGCACTGTTCCTTGCCAAGGACATCGCGAAAAAGATCGAAACAGAGCTTGAATACCCTGGGCAGATCAAAGTCAACGTTATCCGCGAATTCCGCGGCGTAGAATACGCGAAATAATGACAAATAACAATCAAGCTTCTTTTTTCGGTAAAGAAGCTTGATTTTTTTAATAATTGAATGGATTTTTGTCGGTTAGATATTCTTTGAACCTTTTCATACTACTGAAAAAGTACGCGTCTTTTTTCCAAACAAGACTGACGTTTACGTATATCGGCGTTTGTATGGAAACAGGAATTAAATTCGGTTGCTTTTCAATCAGCTGCCTGAACATAAATCCTAACGCTATATTATTTGAAATCATGCTCAACATAGTGGATAATTGTTCCGTTTGCAGGAGAACGTTGGGTGTTACTTCCTCACGGGCAAACCATTTTTTGATTTCCTCCGTTTGAAAGAAACTGTTTTCAAATAAAACGAGCGGAGTATTTTTCAGATCGGTGGGCTTGACGGATGTATACAGGGAAACAGGATTATCTTTCGTTGCACAACAAACGATTTCAAGTCGCGCTATTTGCGTGGCGGCAAGCTTTGGTTCAAACGGTTTGGTATGTGGCAAAAACACCATATCGAGAATCTCTTCGTCAAGTTTTTTAACGAGCTCCTGACGACCGCATTCGACCATTTCAAGAGTAATATCCGCATTTTCAGAAAGAAAATTTCCATAAATATAAGGGAGTATAAGCGAGCCGATCATAGGTGGAACGCCCAACCTCAATTTTTTTCGCTCTTTGCCCAAGTCTTTCATAATATTTTCTATCTGCTCGCTACGGTCAAGTATATCCTTGCTCGCTCTATACAACACTTCGCCCTCCGCCGTGAGCGTCATTCCTCGGTGATGCCTGCGAAACAACGTTACTCCGAATTCGCTTTCAAGGTCTTTGATCGCGTTGGATAAAGAGGGTTGGGATATGTAAAGCGATTCAGCCGCCTCGGAAACGGTCTGGAATTTACATACTGCTTGAAAATACCGTAATTGCATTAAATTCATATGTATATACCTCTATACTATTATATAGCTTTTAATTATATTTGTCAAGGAAATATGTATTTTACAAATAATATAATAAATGCTATAATAAGTAAAAAGTTTATCGGAGGATTTATATGAAAGTACACAAAATAGCGGTGATCGCAGGCGACGGTATCGGACCGGAGGTTATTAGCGAAGGGGTTAAGGTTTTGAAAGAGGTGGCAAAGCTCGACGGCAGCTTTGATTTCGAATTCACTTATTTCCCTTGGGGTTGTGAATATTACAAAGAAACGGGCAGAATGATGGCGGAGGACGGAATCGAGCAGCTCAAAAAATTCGACGCGATCTTTTTAGGCGCGGTCGGCGCACCCGACGTACCCGATCATATTTCCCTTTGGGATTTGCTTTTGGTGATTAGAAAAAGCTTTGATCAGTATATCAATCTTCGCCCCGTTAAGCTGTTAAACGGCGCGCCTACGCCTTTGAAAGACGTATCGCCGCAAGACGTGGATATGATTTTCG
Source organism: Clostridia bacterium (assembly GCA_017463025.1). GTDB lineage: Bacteria > Bacillota > Clostridia > Christensenellales > Borkfalkiaceae > Scatosoma. Next base: position 5,540 of record JAFTPZ010000043.1, on the reverse strand, counting down.
TCAGAGAAAATACGGAGGGTGAATACGCAGGGAGCGGTAGCTGGCTGTTCAAAGGCAAGCCCAACGAGGTGGTGATCCAAGACGGCGTATTTTCCAGAAAAGGCTGCGAACGGGTGATCCGCTACGCTTACGAACTTGCAAAAGCGCAAAATAAAACGCTTACGAGCATCAGTAAGGCGAATGCATTGAATTATTCTATGGTTTTCTGGGATCAGATCTTTGCGGAGGTCGGAAAAGAATATCCCGAGGTAAAAACGTATTCGTATTTGGTGGACGCCGCAAGTATGTTTATGGTGAAAGATCCCAAACGTTTTGAGATCGTCGTTACCTCTAATTTGTTCGGGGATATACTCACCGATCTCGGCGCGGCTATCGCAGGCGGTATGGGGCTTGCGGCAGGCGCAAACTTAAATCCCGAGCGTGCGTTCCCGTCTATGTTCGAACCTATCCACGGTTCAGCGCCCGATATTGCCGGTATGGAAAAAGCAAATCCGTTGGCAACGGTTTGGTCGGCAAGTCAGTTGCTTGACTTTTTTGGGCATACGCAATGGGGCGAGCGCCTGATTTCTTGCATAGAAGAGGTGCTTATCGAAAAGAAAGTGTTAACGCCCGACCTTGGCGGCAAGGCAAAGACCTCGGAAGTAGGCGACGAGGTCGTTAAAAAAATACGGACAACCGTGTAAAAAAGGAGAAAAAAATGTTTGAAAGAAGAAAAATCGTACAACCTTGGGAGGGAAAAATACGTCCTTTCAAAATCGTGGGAAACGTGTATTTTGTGGGGACGTTTCAAGCCTCTACCCATTTGATCGATACGGGCGAGGGGCTTATTCTGATCGACTCGGGGTATACGAATAGTTTTTATCTTGTGATAAATTCCATTTACGAGCTGGGTTTTTCGCCAAAAGATATCAAATACATCGTCAATACCCATTGGCATTGGGATCACGTTGAGGCAACGGCGGCGTTGGCGGACTTATCGGGTGCAAAAACGTTGATCGGTCGTTATGACGCAGAAAAGGCGAGGCGGTATTTTTCGCCTGATATATTGATCAAGGATGGAGATACCTTATCTTTGGGAAATACTAAACTTACGTTTATGGAAACGTCGGGACACACGAAAGGTACGATTTCATTCTTTTTCGAAACGGAAGAAAACGGAAGAACATACCGTGTAGGTATGTTCGGTGGCGCAGGCGCAAATACGTTGAAAAGGGGAGCTTTTGATTTTGAGGGTTGTCGGGAGGCGTACCGCGAATCTTTGCATAGATTAAAGAAAGAACGGGTGGACGTATTTATCGGCAATCACGTTTGGAATAACGATACGTTTCATAAAGCGGAGGTATTGTTTGAAACGGGCGAAAATACGTTTATCGATCATGCGTTGTGGGGTAAATTCCTTGATTTTTGCGAAAAGCGACTGGACGAAGTAATTGCAAACGAAAAATAGAAAAGAAAAAAGCTCGTCTATTCGACGAGCTTTTTTGGAGCTACTAGCCGGATTTGAACCGGCGACCTCGTCCTTACCAAGGACGCGCTCTACCAACTGAGCCATAGCAGCGTATGCATTTGCAAACGTTACTATGACATTATAGTGAAAAATCAACTAAATGTCAAGTTAAAAAGAGTACATTTTCAAAAAAATTTCTTATTTATTCTAATCAATAGAAAAAAACGGCTACGAATGTAACCGTTCTTTTCATATTATTAAAGGAGGTCGATTAGAAAAAACTGATTTATCAATACATACCGCCCATATCACCGCCGGCAGGAGCCATAGGTGCGGGAGGGGTAGGGATATCCGTTACGATGCTTTCCGTCGTGAGGAGAGTAGAGGCAACGGACGCCGCGTTTTGAAGTACGGAACGAGTAACCTTGGTGGGATCGATAATACCGCACTCTACCATATCGCAGTATTTATTGTTCAAAGCGTCGAAACCGTAATTCGCTTTCTTGGAACAAAGTACTTTATCCACGATGACCGAACCGTCAAGCCCTGCGTTCTTCGCGATCTGACGAATAGGTTCTTCCAAAGCTTTCAATACGATCGCCGCACCCGTCTTTTCGTCGCCGTTCAAAGACGCAACGAGCTTTTTAACGGTAGGGATAGCGGAAAGGAGTGCGCTGCCGCCGCCAGGGACGTAGCCTTCTTCGACTGCCGCGCGCGTTGCCGCGAGGGCGTCGTCGATACGAAGTTTCTTTTCTTTCATTTCCACTTCGGTTGCCGCGCCTACGCTGATAACCGCCACGCCGCCTGCAAGTTTTGCGAGGCGTTCTTGTAATTTTTCACGGTCGTAATCGGATTTGGTTTCTTCGATCTGCGCTTTGATGGAGGCGATACGCGCTTTGATCTCTTCTGCGTCGCCTGCGCCGCCGACGATCGTGGTGTTTTCTTTATCCACGCGCACGGTCGTTGCTCTACCGAGCATATCGAGCGTAACGTCTTTGAATTCCAAACCGAGATCGGAGGAAATAACTTCGCCGCCCGTGAGCGTTGCGATGTCGCGGAGCATATCTTTTCTTCTGTCGCCGAACCCAGGGGCTTTCACGGCAACGGAGTTGAAGACGCCTTTGAGTTTGTTGACGATCAAAGCCGCAAGCGCATCGCCCTCAACGTCCTCTGCAATGATCAAAAGTTTTGCGCCTTGCTGTGCAAGGGGCTCGATCACGGGCAGTATTTCCTGCAAGCTGGAAACCTTTTTGTCGGTAATAAGGATATAGGGGTTTTCAAGCACCGCTTCCATTTTATCCGTGTTCGTAACCATATACGCCGACGCATAGCCGCGATCGAATTGCATACCTTCCACGGTGGACAGCTCGGTGTTCATCGATTTGCCTTCTTCGACGGTGATAACGCCGTCTTTGCCTACGATTTCCATCGCTTTTGCGATCAGCGTACCCACTTCGGGATCACCTGCGGAAATGGACGCGGTCTGTTCGATCGCCTTATTGCTTTCCACGGCTTTGGAAATACTCTTCAAATGCTCGACCGTCGTATCGACTGCCTTTTTAATACCGTCCTTCAAAATGATAGGGTTCGCGCCTGCCGCAAGGTTTTTCAAGCCTTCGCGTACGATCGCTTGTGCCAAAACGACAGCCGTCGTCGTACCGTCGCCCGCCACGTCGTTGGTTTTCGTCGAAACTTCTTTCACAAGCTGTGCGCCCATGTTTTCAAAAGGATCGTTGAGTTCGATCTCTTTTGCAATGGTAACGCCGTCGTTGGTGATGAGGGGAGCGCCGAATTTTTTATCGAGTACTACGTTTCTGCCCTTTGGACCAAGCGTGATTTTGACGGTATCCGCCAAAACGTTTACGCCTGTTTCGAGTGCTTTTCTTGCGTCTTCGCCGTATTTGATCTGTTTAGCCATAATAATTTATCTCCTTTTCTATCCGATATTTTTAGTCTTCCACGATCGCGAGAATATCGCTTTGCTTAATGATCGTGAATTCTTTTCCGTCTACTTTGAAATCCGAGCCTGCGTATTTGGAGCAAAGTACTTTATCGCCCACTTTGACTTGCATCACGATTTCTTTACCGTCGATAATCCCCCCGGGGCCGACTGCAACGACCTGACAGGTCTGGGGTTTTTCCTGTGCGGAAGTGGGAAGGAAAAAGCCGCTTTTCGTTTTTTCTTCCACGGTTACGCTTTCTACGACGACTTTGTCGAATAAAGGTTTAATGTTCATAAAATGATCCTCCGAAAGTTTTCGGCGTTTTTTGTACGCCGTTATTTTTTATACGGTTATATTATAAACAGTTTTTGATGGGAGCCAAACAAAAAAAGGAAAAAAATACCGAAAAAATTTCCGCGATCGCAAGTTAAAATCAAAAACGCGTTTCAAAGGATTGATTTTCAATGAAAAATGTGGTATAATCAATCGTGGATACAAAAGAAAAGGAGAAAGTCTATCTATGTCGAAAGCGGATAAATGGGATCGTCGGTTTATGGAACTCACCCAAACGGTTGCCAGCTGGTCGAGTTGTTACCAACAAAACCGCCACGTCGGCGCGGTGATCGTAAAAGATAAGCGCGTAATGGCGACGGGCTATAACGGCGCGCCGTCAGGTATTAAAAGCTGTGAGGAAAAAGGGGAATGCCTGCGTAGAAAACTGAATATTCCCAGCGGAACGCAACACGAACTTTGCTTTGCCGTGCACGCCGAGCAAAACGCCGTTATTCAAGCGGCAAGACACGGCGTCAATATCAGCGGAGCGACGTTATATTGTACGCATCAGCCCTGCGTGATCTGCGCGAAAATTATCATTAACGCAGGTATTACGCGCGTTGTGTATAAGGACGGTTATCCCGACGATTTCTCGCTTGCACTGTTCAAAGAGGCGAACGTACAAGTGGAAAAATACGAAGAACAAGAATAAATTGAGGAAGAGAACAATGAGCAATCCTATCGTTACGTTTGAAATGGAAAACGGCAAAACTTTCAAAGCGGAGCTTTATCCCGATAAAGCCCCCAACACGGTCAATAATTTCTTATCCCTTGTCAATAAGGGGTATTATAACGGACTGATCTTTCACCGCGTGATCGCAGGTTTTATGATCCAAGGCGGCGACCCGAACGGCACGGGCACAGGCGGCCCGGGGTATCACATCAAGGGCGAGTTTTCGTCAAACGGTTTTAAGCAGAACGATATTTCGCACGAGCGCGGCGTGCTTTCCATGGCACGGTCGCAACACCCCGATTCGGCAGGCTCGCAATTTTTCGTAATGCACGATAACGCCGACTATCTCGACGGGCAATACGCCGCGTTCGGAAAGGTAATCGAGGGTATGGAAACGGTCGATTCGATCGCGGAGACGAAAACGGATTGGAGCGATCGCCCCTACGAAGAACAAAAGATAAAAACGGTTACGGCAGAAACGTTCGGCGTTTCTTACGCCGAGCCCATGAAAGCGTAAGGAGAGAATATGGATAACAGCATTTACAATAACCCCTTGATCACCCGTTATGCAAGCAAGGAAATGCAACGGGCATTTTCCGACGAAAAACGTTTTAAGCTTTGGAGAAAACTTTGGATCGCGCTCGCGGAATCGGAAATGGAGCTTGGTCTGAACGTAACGCAAGAACAGGTGGACGAGCTCAAAGAATACGCCGACAATATCGATTATGAACTTGCGGCAAAATTTGAAAGAGAAGTCCGCCACGACGTTATGGCACACGTGAAAGCGTACGGCGAATATGCGAAAACGGCAATGCCGATCATTCACCTTGGCGCGACGAGTTGTTTCGTTAATTGCAACGCCGAGGCGATCATGCTTGACGAGGCGCTCGATATCGTGCTGAAAAAGCTTGTCAACGTAATGGATAAGTTGAAAAAATTCGCGTTGAAATATAAAGATATGCCCACGCTCGGATTCACTCATTTACAGCCTGCACAGATTACCACGGTCGGTAAGCGCGCCACGCTTTGGTTGCTGGATCTGGAAATGGACTACGAAAACCTCATTAACGCAAAGAAGAATATCAAACTTCGCGGCGTTAAAGGTACGACGGGTACGCAAGCAAGCTTTATGGAATTTTTTGGC
>JAFTPZ010000042.1 GCA_017463025.1 Clostridia bacterium | reverse complement strand
TTTTCAAACCCTGCTTGGAAGAGGGAAATGGTATCCATATACCCCTCGACGATGATCACGTCTTTGATCGTCTGTTTGCGTTTGAGTTTTTTGAGCTGATTGATATTATACAGCGTTTTGCTCTTATTGAACAGTAACGTTTCCTTGGTATTTTTATACTTGGCGAAATCGGACTTTTCGAGTAGTCTGCCGCCAAACGCCACCACCTCGTCAAACGCGTTGATAATGGGAAATATGAGCCGCCCTGCCTGCGAATCGACGAGCTTGCCGTTTTTAGACTCGCTCAACACGCCGCTGTCGATAAGGTCCTGTCGCATATAACCCTTATCCGCGAGATAATCGGGCAACGAGAAGAAATCGAGCGACGCGCCCAAGCCGAACTTTTTCACGGTCGTCGGCGCCATTTTACGGTTTTGGATATACTGCAAATGCGCTTCCGCGCGGCGGTCGCCGCTATATAGGTTGGAAAGATAAAATCTTGCGGAATCGAGGAGTATCTTCGCCATATTGTCCCGTTTCTTTTTCATTTCGACGGCTTTTTCCGAATCGAAGGTACTTTCGGGCACTTGCATTTTCACGCGCGCCGCCAAAATACGCACCGCGTTCGGGAAATCGGTAGGTTCGATCTCCTGCACGAATTTCACCACGTCGCCGGAAACGCCGCACCCGAAACAATGGTAAAACTGATCGGCTTGATTGACGGCAAACGACGGCGTTCTTTCGTGGTGAAAGGGACAGCACGCCCAATGCGTGTTGCCTTTTTTATCGAGCGCCACGTAGCTCCCGACCACTTCCACGATATCGTTTCTCTGTTTGAGTTCCTGCATAAAGCGGAAATCAAAACCCCTGCCGCCGTTCACGAATGTAAGCCTCCGATAGAAAACGTCGAGGGAATGAACAGACTTTCAAATACGCCGATCGCGTACCTATCGGTCATTCCCGATAAATAATCGCACACAACCCGTTCTTTCCCGTCGCGATCGAGCAAGCGCAAATACCGCGCGGGCAGTTTGTCTACGTTTTTGGTGAAATACTCAAACATCTGCGTAAGCATACGCTCCGAACGTTCCTGAATGGATTTGTTCGCAAGCTCATACACCCGTTCGAACATAAATTTGCGCAGTTCGTTCGTCGCCGCCATCACCTCGTCCGACATACGCACGAAATTCTGATCGTAAGAGGTTTGGTAAATGTCGGTGATCGCCGTATTGATACGCGTTTTCGTTTCGTGTCCGAGCACCGCAACGGCGTTTTTGGGCAGATCGGTTTCCTTTAATATCCCTGCGCGGATCGCGTCCTCGATATCGTGATTGATATACGCGATACGGTCTGCCAGCGATACCGCTTGTCCTTCGAGCGTTTTGGGATTTCCCGAGCTTTTATGCTCCAAGATCCCGTCGCGGACCTCGTAGGTGAGATTAAGCCCCCGACCGTCCTTTTCAATACAATCCACCACGCGGAGGGACTGTTCGTTATGGAAAAAGCCCTTTTCGGCAAGCTTGGCAAGTACCCTTTCACCCACGTGCCCAAATGGGGTATGTCCAAGGTCGTGCCCAAGCGCGATCGCCTCGGCGAGATCCTCGTTGAGCGCCAAAGAACGGGCGATCGAACGGGCGATCTGCGATACGTCGAGCGTGTGCGTGAGCCGCGTAACGTAATGATCCCCCTCGGGTGCGAAAAACACCTGCGTTTTGTTTTTCAGGCGCTTGAAGGAATTACTGTAAATGATCCGATCGCGATCGCGCTGAAAATCGGTGCGGAAATCACAGCGTTTTTCTTCTCTTGCCCTGCCTTGCGTTTGCGAAGAACGCGTGGCGTACGGCGAGAAAAACCGCTCTTCCTGTGCGCATACGCGCTCGCGCACGCATGAAAACGTTTCCTTGCTTTGCATAAATCTCCGCCCTCCTTTTATGTATTATTCGACAAAACCTTTTAATTTCCTCTTTTTTGACGAAATTTTTTTGAATTTTTTATAAAAAATCGCAAACAAGCCCTCGCGCGTGCAAGGACTTGTCGTGTATACGTTTTATACGAGCTTTCGCCCCATGAGCACGCCCATCACCGACGCCATCATAAGTCCTCTCGTCCAACCGCTCGAATCACCCAAACAATGCAGTCCTTGCACGTTGGTGTTGAAATCCTCGTCCATCTTGATACGGTTGGAATAGAATTTCAGCTCGGGGGAATAAAGCAGAGTTTCCGTTGCCGCAAACCCGGGGACGACGTAATCCACGGCGTTGATGAAATTGATGATATTCACCATGGTACGATAGGGCATTGCCGCCGTGATATCCCCTGCCACCGCGTCTTTGAGGGTAGGGCGTATGTTCGAACGCGAAAGTTCTTCCTGCCACGTGCGTTTACCGCTCAAAATGTCCCCGAACCGTTGCACGAGGATATGCCCTGCTCCAAGCATATTCGTAAGCTCCCCGATCTTTTGCGCGTAGGCGATCGGTTGATTGAACGGATACGAGAAATTGTGCGAACACAAAATGGAAAGGTTGGTGTTCTCCGTTTTCAAGTCCTTGTAGCTATGCCCGTTCACTACGGCAAGATCGTTGTCGTAATTTTCCTGCGACACGAACCCCCCTGGGTTTTGGCAGAACGTACGCACCTTGTTCTTAAACGGCAAGGGATATCCCACGAGCTTGGATTCGTACAGCGTTTTGTTGACCGTTTCCATGATCTCGTTTCGAACCTCCACGCGCACGCCGATATCGACCGTGCTTGCCGCGTGTTCCACGCCGTACTTCTCACACATTTTTTCCAGCCAGTCCGCACCCCGTCTGCCCGTCGCTACCACCGTGTCCGCGGCGAAAATTTCTTGCGTGATACTCCCGTCCGCTTTGGTAACGCTTACGCCCTTGCAAACGCCCTTTTCGATGATCGGGAAATTACATTCGTAGCCGAACAGAATTTCCACGCCGTTATCGAGCAAATATTTCTCGATCGCGAGGTAAATTTTTTGCGCGCGTTCCGTACCCATATGCCGTATCGGACAATCGACGAGCTTTAAGCCGGCTTTGATCGCGCGCTTTCTGATATCCTTGACCGCCTCGCTATTGCCCAACCCCTCGATCTTTTCGTCCGCGCCGAATTCGAGGTATATCTTATCCGCGTAACCGATCGTTTCCTGTACGAGCTCCTCGCCCACGAGTTGGGGAAGATCGCCGCCAACCTCGCTGCTTAAAGAGAGTTTTCCGTCCGAAAACGCGCCTGCACCCGAAAAACCCGTGGTGATATGGCAATACGGCTTGCAATTCACGCATTTTTGCGTTTTATGTTTGGGGCAACGCCGATTCTCCACCGACTGTCCTTTTTCTACGATCACGATTTTTTTCTTACTGCCTTTTCGTAGCATTTCCAAAGCGCTAAATATGCCTGCGGGGCCTGCGCCCACGATCACAACGTCTACTTTCATTTTTATAACCTCCCAACGGTTATTATATAACCGTTTTTGAATACTTTCAAACATAGGAAAACGCGCCGTTATTTCACGGCGCGCCTTTTTTCGAGTATTTTCAGTTTGTAATAATTATATCGGAGCACGAATATCGGTAAAATATTCAAAATCGCGTTGACGATCGCCACGGGTAAAGCCACCGAAATCCAAGTTTTCGTGAGCCTCCGAAACGCCAAAATCACAAAACCGCACGGAACGCTGACAACGTGTACGATTTCCCCGTAGCAGTTTTCCAAAAGAAACCGACGGAGATATTTTGGATCGTTCGGCTCGGCAAGTCTGTTTTTCCGAAACCCCGTCAAATGTCCGATTTCGGGAATTTTGTCCTTCCATTTGCGTATCTTCAACCGTTCGTAAAAGAGTTTTTCTTTTTTAGATACGGCAAACATTTTCCTTTCGGGATCGGCAAATCTTTCAGGCAACGAACGACAAACCGCCGCCACGATCGCGTCGATCAGCACAACCATCACCACCGCTAACCACGTAAAGCCGAGCGTGGATAAAAATTTCTCGTTTCTCAAAAACGAGGTCGTCGTCGCGATCAACGTCGCGCCGCCGCAAATAATGATCGGATATAAAATCACTCCGTTGTTTCCTCCGTTGTATAAGTAAGCGGCACGCCGTATACCTCTTCGTATTTTGCCTTACACGCGGCGAACGCCTCCTCTTTCATTTTCTCCGCGCTTTCGCTCGGATAGATAGGAGGCATAATATGCAGAGTATGCCGTTGCACGGGATATCCGTTCTCGTCTAAACGCGTGGGATCGTCCGTCATCGTGATAAAGGTCGGAACTACGGGCACGCCCGCTCTTTGCGCAAGCTTAAAGCCACCCACCTTGAAAGGACGGGGCTTGCGATAGTTCCACCACATTTCCTGTTCGGGATAAATAAGTATGCTTTCCCCTCTTTTTAAGAGCGTGTTCACCGCCGAGGTGAAGTTGATCATCGTGCGGCGGTTGCGAGAGAGAGGCAACGTGTTGCAATGTCGGAACAAAAAGCCGTAAAGACCTTTGAAATTCGTGTAATTTCCCTCGCGAATGACCTTATAAAGATACTTCCTCGGCAGATACTTTCGAATACAGTGAAACACGATATAATTATCGAACGCCGAAAAATGATTACAGGTGATCACCGCGCCCTTTTCAAGTGCGGAAAGATGCTCCTCGCCCGTTACCCCGTCGATCACGAGAATATCTTTTTTGATGAGATTGAGAAAATACCTATCCCCTATCGCGTTCGCCAATCTTCGCGCGAGCTTGTTTTTCCACTTTTTACAAAGATAATCCGCCTGATCGGGCAACAATTCTTTTGCCTCGGGATCGTTTTCTATTTCCGCGTCGAAACGCCCTGCTTTTTCCGCTTCTTTGATACGCTCCAACGCCGCCTGACGATCAGGTGAAATTTTCGATAACTCCATACCTGCCTGCCTTGTTTTTCATTTTTTGTTGTTCCGCGTTTGCTTTTGCCGTAAGCGTATTGATATAATTGCAAGGACTGTCCGCTTCCGCTTGCGCAAGCGCGATCAAGCGTTTTCCGCCCTCTTCGTCTTTCAGCGCCATTTCGGGTGTGAAAGCCGATTTTTTATCGAGTATCGCCTGATAGAAAGGCGTCTGCTTGGCAAAATGCCAGAAATACTCCTCATACAACACCCCGTCGTAATGCCACGGTTTGAGCGAAAGATTATAATGCACGAGCTTGGGTTTTACCGCCTGTTTTCCGCCGCTGGGCATCGTGTTCCATGCCTTGGAATAATAATGCACTTTATTTTTACAGATCAGATTCAAGCAATCCTGATCGGGCGCGACGATGAACGCATAGCTACGCAAGATCTTGCAGAACGTGTGATAAAAATGCATTTCGCGGAACTTTTTCAAATTCAGCGTGATCACGCCCGAATTGAAATATTTATCGGGATTGATGCCGAGCGCATTTTTCGTATACTCTCTGAACGCCACCACCGACGTTACCGCCTGATCGGCTACCGCGCCCATAAAATTGTCTTTGATGTCGATATCGTACAGCTCGGCGATATCCGCGCAAAGCACCGTGTCGCAATCGAGATAGATCGCCTTATCATATTCGGGAAACATATCGGGAATAAACAGCCGATAAAATATCGCGCCCGTGTAATAATCGCGACAATGCATTGCGTCCGTGATCTCTTCCACTCTTTTGGAAACGTCGTGAAAACGGATACGTATATTCTTCGTTGCCATCGCCTTGATCTTTTTCGCGTTCTCGCCAAGCTTTCCCGAACCGAGCACGTGGATATGATAGACGCGTTCGGGATTTGCATACGCTTTCAGCGACTCTAACGCTACCCCTAAAAAGGGAAGATAGTTTTCGTCCGCCGCATAAAAAACGGGAACGGCATTTTCATAATTTTGCATAAACATTTTGGATTTTTTCTCCTATTGACTTTGCGTTCGAGCGCGTTTGCCCGTCGCCGATAGTATTAGTATATTGCCTTTTTTCAAAAAACACAACCTAATTTCCGCTTTGCGCGCTCTACTTCCCGTTTTTTGCACTCTACCGATAAAAATTCAAAACTCTACTGTACGAAAAAGGAACTCTACTCACAGTAGAGTCCCTTTTTTTATGCATACGTATACTGTTAAACCGTCCTTTATACCTCTAATAAAATAGTTACAGGGCCGTCGTTTAATTGACTGATCTGCATATCCGCGCCGAACACGCCTTTTTTCACCGTTACCCCCTGTGCGGACAACGCGCCAACCGCGTACTCGTATAACGGCTCGGCTTTTTCGGGGCGTTCGGCAAGAATAAAGCTCGGTCTGTTCCCGTGCGACGCGTCGCCGTAGAGGGTGAACTGCGAAACGAGGAGCACCTCGCCGCTTACGTCCTTCACCGACAAATTCATCTTGCCGTTTTCGTCCTCGAAGATACGAAGATTGGCGATCTTCCGCGCCAGATAATCCGCCTGCTCTTTCGTATCGTCTACCTTGATCCCCAAAAACACGGTCAGCCCGAACGGGATCTCGGAAATCAACTCTCCGTCTACGCGCAGGCTCGTTTGCTTTACTCTTTGTACTACCGCTTTCATACCAAACCTCTCACACGACAAAACGCAGGATAAGAAAAATCCTGCATTCCGTCGTTATATTTACTATTAAAATACGCGATTAAACGCGGCTCATATATTCGCCCGTTCTCGTGTCGATACGAATCGTTTCGCCCTCTTCCACGAACATAGGCACTTGAATAGTCGCACCCGTTTCCACTTTCTCGTTCTTCATAACGTTGTTCGCTGTGTTGCCCTTTACCCCTGGTTCTGCCTCGATAACTTTGAGTTCCACGAAGTTTTCGGGTTCAACCGAGAACGCCTTGCCGTAAAGGAATTTCACGGTTACCATATCGTTCTCTTTGATATATTTGAGCGCGTCTTCCACCTGATCGAACGTGAGGTTTTCCTGATTCCATTCCTCGTCCACGAACACGTAAAACTCGCCGTCGAAATAGGAATAGGTCATCTTCTTCGTTTCTACCTGCGCCGTTTCCAACTTGGTCGTGGGGTTAAAGGTTTCGTTAGACAAAACCTGTCCCGTTACCACGTTTTTCAACGTTGCTCTAACGAACGCCGCGCCTTTCCCGGGCTTTACGTGCTGAAATTCCGTAACGGTGTAAACTCCGCTCTTGTATTCGAAAGTAGCTCCTTTACGAATATCGCCTGCTAACATCTGTGCCATAAAAATTTTTCTCCTTGTGCACTTTTATTTTTTCTTTTTTATAAAATGATAAGGTTCCTGTCCGTTTCCGACATAAAACTCTTCACTTTTCCCTTTCTTAACGTTACCGTATCCTCGATCCGTATGCCGTACTCGCCTGCCACGTACACCCCTGGCTCGTCGGAGAATACCATATTATCCTCCAAAACGTTTTCACCCTTGGGACTTACGCTCGGGAACTCGTGTACGTTCAAGCCTATCCCGTGCCCAAGCGAATGGGTAAATAACTGTCCGTAGCCCTGCGCCGTGAGATACTCGCGCGCGATCGCGTCCACCTCGATACCCGTCATACCGCTTTTTGCGTTTTCCTTGACGAGTTCATGCGCTTTGAGCACCGCCGCGTACGCCTTTTTGAATTCCTCGTGCTTTCCATCGTCGCCGAACAGAAAGGTACGCGTGATATCCGAACAATAGCCGTTCACACGGCAACCGAAGTCGATCAAGATTTCGTCGCCGAATTTCAGTTTCGTAGCTCCCGTTTCGTGATGAGGAACCGCCGCGTGCGCGCCGAACGCCACGATCGTAGCAAAGGAAGTACCCTGCGCACCCAGCGTACGCATATTATATTCGAGCAGCGCCGCAACTTCCGATTCCGTCATACCCTCTTTGATTTCGGGCAACAGTTTCAAGAACGCGCGTTCTGCGATCGTACAGGCTTTTTGGATATTTTCCAACTCCCATTCGTTTTTCACGCCCATTGCCACAGCGAGCTGTTTGTCGATATTTTCCGTCTTTACGTCGGCTTTCTCCAACGCGAGATACTCGATATGCGGCGTCCAGTTAAAGGAGATGCCTACCTTTTTATACTTTGCGAGCCTTTCCAAAAGCTCACTCTGTTTATAAAGCACGGCGCTCACGTCGCTGCCTTGGAAGAACTTTTCCGCTGCCTCGATATACCGCTTGTCCGTATACAGCGTCGTGCCCGTTTTATCCACGACCACGCAACCGTTTTCCGCCTCAAGACCCGTGATATAGCGGAGCAAAAACTCGCACGAGGCGTACACCGCCTCACACTCGGACAGTTTTAATATCTTTTTTCCGTTCGTGATAACCATAACTTACTCTTTTATTTTAACAAAATTTTACTCTTTCGTCAAGCGTACGACGATACCTTTTACAAAAATCCTTTATAAAGCGTTATAAATCCGCTTCATTTCCGCCGCTTCTTCCGCTTGCGTACCGTCCGCCTCGCTCACGATATACGGTTCTAACTCCAATTCTTTGAGCGCGATCGCGAGCGGTTGAAATTCGGGACCGTAAATTTCGTCTGCGAACGTAAGGTGCTTGATCTCCCCTTTTGCCGAATACATAATTTTCGAAAAATGCACGTGAAAGTGTTTCATTCTTTCAAACCCCAGCTCGGCGATCATATATTCGAGGCGCGATTTATAATCGTCCACCGTTTTCAGCGAGCCCTGTTCTCGCGCGTTCACGTGTCCGAAATCGACGCACGGCGTGAAAACGGGATCGATCTTACAAAAACGCGTAACCTCCTCGATCGTGCCGATCTGCGCAAGTTTCCCCATCGTTTCGGGACAAAAGATCATATCCTGTAAATCGTTCAAATAAATATATTCCCGCAAAATTTTCAGGCGTTCCTCCGTGCGATACACCGCCTCTTCGCGCGTTACTTTCCCCTGCGCGGCAGGATGGAACACGACGCGTTTTCCGCCCATCAGCTTGCAAGCTCTTGCGCTGTCTAACACGTAGCCGTAAGATTTTGCCGCCATTTCGTCGTCGGGGTTGGCGAAATTGATAAAATAGGGCGCATGAGCGGAAATTTCGATACCCTCCGTTTCAAACGCCTCGCCGATCGAGATCGCCTTATCCTCCGTCATGCGCACGCCGCGCCCAAACGAATATTCAAAGCAATCCAGACCGCGTTTTTTGACGAACGCCGCCGCCTGCTCCGTATGTTGATTGCCCTCTGCGTAAAAGCTTTCACAATTACCGCTCGGTCCGAACTTGATCATTTTTCGCGTACTCTCCTTATATCCTCTTTAAGCTGTTCTTTTAACTTCTCTACGTTTTCGAACGTTTTGATCTCTCTCAAAAACCGCACGAACCGTACTTGCAGGGTTTTGCCGTATAACTCCCCGTCAAAACCGTCTAAATACGTTTCCGTGATCACCGTTTGATCTTGAAAGGTCGGTCGGTTGCCGTAGTTGGTAATTCCCATATACTCCTTTCCGTTTACGTGCACGCGCGTTTCGTACACGCCTTTTTTGATTTGGAATTTTTCGCTCGGATATACGATATTCGCCGTCGGAAAGCCCAACGTTTTACCGATCCCACGATCTTTGATCACTTCCCCGACGAGAAAAAATTCCTCGCCCAAAAGCTCGTTCGCCCGTTCCACCTCGCCTGCGGTCAAATACTTTTTTATTGACGACGAGCTGATCTTTTCGCCACGCGTCGTTACAAGCCTTTCCACGTCAACGCGTATGCGTCCACACTCTTTGAGCGTTTGCGCACTACCGCACGCGCCTTTGCCGAATCGAAAATCGTCGCCGCAAACAAACGCCTTGGGCCGAAACTCTTCTATCAGCAATTCCACGAACGCTTGGGGGGAAAGGTCTTTGATCTCCGAAAAGGGTAATTCGAACGCAAAATCCGCGCCGTGGGCGCGAAAAATCTCCTCCCGTTCGCGAAAGGTGAACAGGCTTTTTGCCTCTTTGCCTCCGACGATCGTCATCACGCCGACGGGCAGAGCGTATTCTTGCGCGCGCCGCATAAGTTGTTTATGCCCCAAATGCAAGCCGTCGAAACCGCCGAGGAGCATTACGCAACCGTCGCTTTGAAATTTTTCCGTAAAACGTACCGTTTTTAACATAATTTCGTTTTCGCTTTCGCCTTTCCTTGGGCAACCTCTGCAATACCGTAAAACAAATCGTTTTGATAAATTTTATAAAGCCCGTCTTTCTCGTCCGTTTCCACCGCCAAACCGTGGAATATACGCTCGGCGTTTTTGCCTGTGAGCGCGAGCTTGGGGAACGGCAACACCCGTTCGGTGGGGATCAGGTATTTTTCCAGCTCCTCCAAAGGCGGATCTTCTTCCAAAACCGAAAACGGTATGCTCTCTCCGATCTCGAACACGCCGCTTTTCGTACGGCGCAGCGAGCTCATCACCGCGCTCGTGTTGAGCGCCGCCGCGATATCCCGCGCCAAAGAACGGATATACGTACCGCCGCCGCAGCGTATCGTTAAACGGAAAGTATCCTCTTTCCCCTCCGACTTTCCGAGCGTTCGTATATCGTAAATATGCACTTTTTTCGGTTGCAATTCAAATTCCACGCCTGCGCGCGCGAGATCGTAACCCCTGCGCCCGTTGACGTTTTTCGCGCTGTATTTGGGGGGTACTTGCATAATATCCCCCAAAAACGAGGGCAGTACCGCCGCAATCTCCGCCTCGCTCGGCACATAGCCGCAAGCGGTCAGCTCGCCCGTGGAATCGAGGGTATCCGAAGCTACGCCGAACGTAAACTCCGCGACATACTCCTTTTCCTTTTCCAAAAAATAATCGAACAGACGCGCGGCGTTCCCGACGCCTACGGGCAATACGCCGCTCGCCAAAGGATCGAGCGTACCCATATGACCGCAAGGCGTCGCCGTCAGCCATTTACATTTATTGACGACCGTCCCCGAAGTGATACCCGAGGGCTTATCGACGTTGAAAAAACCGAAAGTTTTTATCTTTTCCGTCCGTTTCATTAACGAAGCTCCACGCCCAACTTAAATTTGAGATTGCCTAAAATTTTCTTCACGAACCCGTCGAGATTTTCGGGCGTAAACGCCTTTTCCACGTTCGCATCGGGCGTAAACGTGAGCGTGAACGCCATACTCTTCTTACCCTCGGGCACTTGACCGCCGCGATACACGTCGAACAGGCGCACTTTCGTTACGTATTTACACGAATGCATAAGCACCTCTTCGATCTCCGCGCAGGTCAGTTTCTCGTCGGCAATCAGCGCAAGATCGCGCTCCACCGCAGGGAATTTGGGCAGGTTGTTATAGCGGATACGATCGTCCATTTGCGCCGCGATCGAGGTGATATCCAACTCGCCTAAATACACCTTTTTATCCAACCCGAACGACAGCGCGATCGCGGGATCGAGTTCGCCGAATTCACCAACGACCACATCGCCAAGCAGTACCTTTGCGGATACCCCTGGGTGCAGATACGTTTTTCCCGCGCGCTCGTAGGCAAAATCCAAATGGAACGCCTCGCCTAACCGTTCGATCGCGCCTTTCATATCAAAGAAATCGTTTTTACCACCCCAAATACCAAGCACTACGCGTTTTCTTTCCTCGGGCTGTTCGCTCGCCGCCGTATCTTTGGGATAGTATACGTTCGCGACTTCGAACAGTCTGCCCTCGTCGTTGCCGCGACGGATATTACGCACGGCGTTTTGAAGCATAGAGGGCGCAAGGAAGGTACGCATAACGGACAGTTCCTCGCTGATCGGGTTGAGTATCTTTACAGCGTTTCGAAGCTCGTCGTTTTCGGATAATTTCATCACGTCGAAATCCTTAGGCGAATAGAACGAATAATTATACGCCTCCGAAAAACCTTGCACGCGCAGAATATTTTTCAAATGCTGCTCGCGCTTTTGCTCGTCCGTCAAGCCGCCGCCCGTTACGCTCGCCGCCTCCAAGAACGTGGGCTCGATATGATCGTAACCGTACATACGGATCACTTCTTCGGCAAGATCGGGATACCCGTCCACGTCCTCGCGATAGCAAGGTACTTCCACCGTCAGCGTATCGCCGTCGATCTGGGGTTTGAAGTGTAAGCGCGAGAGAATGGAAACAATCTCGCTATCGGGTACTTGAATACCCAAAAGCGCGTTGATCTTCGCCACGCTCGCCGTCATTTTTTTCGGCGTGAGATCGACTGCACACACGTCGCGACGGATATTCGTAACCGTGCCGCAACCGAGCTCTTCGATCAAATGCAACGCACGCGCCATACCCCGTTCGTTGGTGTACGCGTCCACCCCTTTTTCAAAACGGGAGGAGGAATCGGAGGACTGACCGAGCGCACGGGAGGTCTTACGCACGTTGTCGCGCGCAAATTTCGCCGATTCGAAAAATACGTTTTTCGTCGTATCCTTGATCTCGCTGTTCAAGCCGCCCATAATACCTGCCAAAGCCACGGGCTTATTTCCGTCGCAAATCACGAGGTTGTCGCTCGTGAGCGTAAATTCCTTTTCGTCGAGCGTTACGATCTTTTCCCCGTTTGTCGCACGGCGCACGATAATTTTTCTTTCTCCGATATCGTCCGCGTCGAACGCGTGCATAGGCTGTCCCATTTCCAATAAAACGAAGTTGGTGATATCGACGATCGGCGAGATCGAACGCAAGCCCGAAAGTGCCAACCGCTTACGCAACCACGCAGGCGAAACGCCGCCTTTCACGTTTTCTACGTAATGCCCCACGTAGCGCGGACAAAGCTCGGGCGCAAGTACTTCCACTTCAATCGGCGCGGCGTTCGTTTGCTTTGCCGTGAACGAATAATCGGGCTCTTTGAGCGGCTTTTTCAATACCGCCGCCACCTCGCGCGCGATACCCAAAACGCATTGACAGTCGGGGCGGTTCGCGGTGATCGAAATATCGAATATCCAGTCGTCCAGCCCGACGATCTTCTTAATATCCTCACCCACGGGCGCGTCTTTGGCAAGATCGAGCAAGCCGTCCACTTCCGCGCCTGCGTAGAAATCGTCGTTGATACCGAGCTCCTCGCCGGAACAGAGCATACCGAAAGACTCCACGCCGCGAAGCTTACCTTTTTTGATCTTTTTAACGCCGTCGGGGTTCTTTTCGAGCATTGCGGGATTAGACTCCACGACGGTGGAATTATCGAGCGCGCAGGGCGTTTTCATGCCCACGTATACGTTGGGCGCGCCCGTTACGATCTGCAATTCCCTGCCGTACTCCTCGCCGCAATCGACTTTACAAATTTGCATATGGTCGCTATCGGGGTGGGGCGTCAACGCTTTCACCTCGCCCACCACAACGCGGTTGATCTTTTCTCCGAGGTAAACAAGCTCCTCCACCTCAAAACCGCAGGAAAAGAGCTTTTCCGCAAGCTCCTGCGCGGAAATATCGATATCTACGTAATCTTTTAACCAACTGAAAGCTACTTTCATTGTACGTCCTCCTCCTTTAATCCTCGAACTGTTCCAAAAATCGCGTGTCGTTCTCGAACAGCGTTTTGATGTTGTTGATGCCGTATTTGAGCATAGCGATACGCTCGATACCCATACCGAACGCAAAACCCGTGTATTCGTCGGGATCGACGCCGCAATTTTCGAGTACGCGACGGTTTACCATACCTGCGCCGAGGACTTCGATCCAGCCCGTACCTTTACACAGCCGACAGCCCTTACCGCCGCATTCCGAGCAGCTCAAATCGACCTCCACGCTCGGTTCGGTAAACGGGAAATAAGAGGGACGGAGTCGTACTTTCGTGGAAGCCGTGAACATTTTGCGTGCAAACTCCGCGAGCATACCTTGCAGATCGCAAAGGGTGATACCCTTGTCCACCACGAGCCCCTCCATTTGGTGGAACATCGGGGAGTGCGTAGCGTCGTCGTCCGAACGGAACACGCGCCCTGGGGAAAGTATTTTAATGGGCGGCGCTTGCTTTTCCATAACGCGTATCTGCCCAGCCGAGGTCTGCGTGCGCAGCAGCAGATTTTCCGCGAGATAGAAGGTGTCCTGCATATCGCGCGCAGGGTGATCCTTGGGGGTGTTGAGGGCGGTAAAGTTATAATAATCCGTTTCGATCTCCGGTCCTTCGAACACCTTAAAGCCCATACCGGCAAACACGTCGATCAATTCGTTTTTCACGAGCGTGATCGGGTGCAAAGCGCCTGCCTTGTAGGATTTTCCGTGCATAGTGATATCGATACGCTCGTTTGCGTATTTTTTCTGCATTTCCATTTCCCGAACGACGATCGCGCGCGCCTCGAATTTTTCTTCGATACTCTGCTTGAACTCGTTCACGATCTTACCAAACGCAGGACGATCCTCTTTGGCGAGATCTTTCATGCCGCTCATAATGCCTTTCAGCTCCGTTTGGAACTTGACTTTCAATTCGTAAAGAGCCCTGCCCGTTTCCGTAGTTTCCATTGCGGTTTGTATTTCCGCACGCAATTTTTCGATCTTCTCTTTCATTGTTATCTCCTTTTAATCGTAAAAACGCCCTGCGCGCTTATATCAAGCGCGCAGGGCGAATAAATATCCGCTGTACCACCTGCATTTATGCGGCGTTTGCCGCACCTCGTTTCGCGCAATCACGCCGCGCCGCGCGTTCCCTCCTACTCCTCTTTCAAAGGGACGGCTCCAAAGTGAAAGGGCCACTTTTCCGTTTTTCGCGCGCTTTTCAGCCTACGAACGCGCTCTCTTTGGAAAAACGATACGAAAAAAACCCGCTTTTTCCTCGCCTTTTATTTCATTGCCATTATTATAACTTTTTCCTTGCGAAAAGTCAACCGATTTTATTTGTTTTTCAACAAATCGCGGATCTCTTCCAAAAGACGGGTATTCGCCGTCGCTTTCAGCTCCGCCGCCGCAGCGTCCGCCGCCGCTTTTTCCGCTGCCAGACGCGCCTCTTCCGCTTTCTGCTCCACCAAAGCCGCCTTTTTCTGCGCTAAAATTTGTTTCGCCTGTGCCTTGGAAACCTTTTGTTCTCTGCGGATTTTAGCGATCTCTTTCTTTTCCGAAATCTCCAAACCGTCAAGTGCTTTCTCTCTTGCCTCCGCGATCTGATTAAACATCTTCACGATCACGAACAGTACGAAAGCAATGATCAGGAAATTGATGATCGCGCTGATAAACGAGCCCCAATCGATATAAATGGAGTTTGCCAAAACGAGCGCGCCCGTTTCGTCGTACGCAGGGGAGAGCATCGTGATCGCGCCGCTCAATCCCTCTTTGCCCAAGATAAGCGCAAGCAACCAGTTGATCAACGGTTTGAGGATATAGTTGCTCAATCCGTTCACGATACCCGTAAACGCGCCGCCGACGATAACGCCGACCGCCATATCCAACACATTACCGCGCGTGATGAACTTCTTAAATTCTTCGAAAAATTGTTTGATTTTTCCTTTTTTCTTTTCCATAACGGTACTTCCTTATGTTTTTTCTTCTATTATAGTATAAAAAACGTATTTTGTCAACGAATTATACGAAAAAACGGGAAAGGTTTTTCACCTCTCCCGTTCTTTTCTTTCAAAAGACTTATTCTTCGTTATCCTCGTTCTCGATCGACGAACCGCGCATCAGATCGCGGATAAAGAGCATATCTTCCCCCACTTCTTTCATCAGCGAAAGCAATTCGCCGCGCGTTTCCTTTCTTTCCGCCTTGGAAAGCGCGTGTACGTATTCGGCAAGCAAGGTCTTTTCCATATAAAACGCGTCCTTTAAGCTATCGAATTCATTGAGCGTGATTTCCCGTTTTTCCAATTTCATTCTTCTTCCTCCTCGGCGTTCGTTTCACACCTGCTCACTTCGTTTTTGCGTTTTTCCGCACTCTTCGTTTTGCCCGAAGCAAGACTTTCGAGCTTGGTTTTCCGCTTTGCGTGGCGCACGGCAAGCGTTTCCATATCCCCTGCAAGCGCCGCGTCCATCAGTAGTCGCGAATAGATCTTCATCTTTTTCTCGGCAAGGTCCTCCACACCTGCAAGGATTCGTAAAAAACAGCTTTCTTTTTTCGTCGTTTCCGTATTTTGCATAAAAAAATCCCTCTCTTGCCTTTAATATGGGAATCGAGAGGAATTTTTATTCGTTATTTTTTCTTTTTATAATCGCACCACTTTGCTAACGTACAATTTTCACAATCGGGCTTTTGCGAGTGGCATACCTTTCGCCCGTGCCAGATCAGCCAATGATGCGCGCTCGACCAGTCCTCTTTGGGAATGGCTTTATTCAAGCCCGCCTCCACTTTCAAAGGCGTATCGCCCTTGGCAAGCCCCAGACGGTTGCTTACGCGGAATACGTGCGTATCCACCGCGATCGCGTCGCCGCCGAACGCCACCGAATATACGACGTTCGCCGTTTTTTTACCCACGCCGGCAAGGCTCATAAGCTCCTCCACGGTGTTAGGCACTTCGCCGCCGAACCGCTCGATAATATCGTGCGAGGCGGATAAAATATGCTCCGCTTTCATTCGGTAGAACCCACACGAAAAGATATATTTTTCCAACTCCTTTTGCGTAAGCGTACACATCGCTTGGGGCGTGGAGTACTTTTCAAACAAAACCGCCGTAACCTTATTCACGCGCTCGTCCGTGCACTGCGCAGACAAGATCACCGCCACGAGCAATTCGTAAGGCGAACGATAGCGCAAGGCAGGCTTTGCGCCGCGGTATAAATTTTCAAGCTCGGTAAGCGCCGCTTTTTTCTCCGTTATCTTCATAGCCTCATCAGTATACCACAAAACGTAACCGAATGCAAGCTTTCTACACCACCTCCCACCAAAAATCGACTTCTTAACTTGTTATTTATTATAAGGCGTAACGGTCATTCTGCCGTTTACGAACTCCGTTTTATAAAAGCCTTTGAACGAGGAATACCGCCCCGTTTTCGCCACCGCCTGCGCACGTACGAAATAACGCGCGTCGAAGCGCACGCACAGGCCGCAACCGATCCTCGCCTCTTTGGGCGTGGGAACGGTCGTTGCCGCCACGCCGTACGCACTCAACCGTTGCGCATAATCGAGGCTATGCGCACGCGAGCGGAACACCGCTAAAATCATCATAAGTCATATGCTCCTTATTTTCGGAATACTATATTTTATGTATGAAACGAAAAAAGAGGTGCTATTATGATCTATTTCGACAACGCCGCTTCGGGCGGCAGAAAACCCGACTCCGTGCAAAACGCCGTAGCCGCGGCAATTAAAGTATGTGCAAACCCAGGGCGCAGCGGCCACAGACTTGCGCTTGCCTGCGCCAACCTCGTACAAAGCGCGAGAAACGAGCTAAACGAATTTTTTCACGGCTACGGGTTCGATCGCGCCGTATTTACCAAAAACTGCACGGAGGCTTTGAACATCGCCCTCTTTGGCGTGTTGAAAAAGGGCGATCACGCGGTCGTTACGCCCATGGAACACAATTCCGTGCTCCGCCCCCTCGAATACTTAAAAAAATTGGGCGTGATCACCTACGACGTATGCGAATTATCGTCGGAGGGAAACGTTACGCCGCAAGCGGTCGCGGCGTTGATTCGTCCCAATACCCGCCTTGTCGCCGTTACCGCCGCTTCTAACGTAACGGGCGAAACGCCGCCGTTGGAATCGATCCGCGCGGCGATCCCAAAAGACGTGCTTTTCCTTTGCGACGGCGCGCAGGGCGGCGGTCATATCCCTTTACATATGCAGGAAACGGGTATCGATCTGTTAACGCTCGCAGGGCATAAAGGACTGATGGCGATTCAAGGCAGCGGCGCGTTGCTCTTTTCCGAACGCGTCGATCCCACGCCCCTTTTATACGGCGGTACGGGTTCTTTGAGCGTATCCCTCGATATGCCCG
Source organism: Clostridia bacterium (assembly GCA_017463025.1). Lineage (GTDB taxonomy): Bacteria > Bacillota > Clostridia > Christensenellales > Borkfalkiaceae > Scatosoma. Next base: position 13,236 of record JAFTPZ010000042.1, on the reverse strand, counting down.
ATTTTTATCCCGACGGCTTGGAGGCAGGCACGATCGCGTATCCTGCCGTAGTTTCCCTGCTCGAAGGGGTACGTTATCTTGCCGCGCGGTTCGATCACGTGCAAGCGCGCGCCAAACAGCTTACCGAATACCTGTTAACGCATATGCAATCCATGCCCGAATATCGGGTGTATTCCAAACCAAACGCGTGTGGGATCGTAGCGTTTGCGCACGAGCGTTTGCAATCGGAATACGTAGCCGGCGCGCTGTCCTCGCGATACGGAATCGCGGTACGCGGCGGATTGCATTGCGCGCCGCTCATGCACGAGGCGCTCGGTACGCTCGATAACGGGCTCGTGCGCGTTTCCTTTTCCCATTTTAATTCCGAAAGGGAGATCGACGAACTGCTCGTTGCCCTCTCCGCGATCAAAGGGGAAAAGGCGGGATCAGATCTCCTTTAATTTATCGACGATCACGCGGAGTTTTTTTCGTTGTATGCCGTCGAGCATCGGGGAAAAGGTCTGATAGAAATTTTCTATTTCCTCATTGGAAAGCGTACCTGCGCGTTTACTTTTTTCCGCCTCCGCCAAAATATTACGGAGCATATCGGCGTTGCTTTTGCCGTTATACGCCGAGGCGATCTTTTTGGTCAACTCTTCCGCCGTAGCGGCTTCCTCCGTGGTTTTGGGCGATTCGCTTGCATAGTCTTTGAAACTTTTCATAGTTACCTCCACCGTATATCTTATTCGGCTCTGCAATTTTCGGACACAAGAAAGCATATATTGTACTATGGAAATTTTAATGCTCGTATTGCTTTATTATCTTTCACAAAACCCAAACTTTGCCGAAAGCATGAAACCGCTTATGGGACAGTTGAAAAATTCCGAGCAAATGCTTGGTTTTTTGAACGACCTCTCTAAATTTTCCCAAACGTTCAGCACTTTCCAAAGCCAAACGAAAAAAGACGAACCGCCGACCAAGGAACAGCCCGAAGATAAAAAAGAAAAAGAGCCGCAATCCCCGACTGCGGGAATTGCGGACGATTTCATTCAACAAATTTTAGAGGGATACTTGAAAAAGCATTAAATTTATACGATCGAAAATCCACCGTTTACGGGCAGATCGATACCCGTGATATACTCGTTTTCTTCCAAAAACGCCACGGCTTTGGCGACCTCGTCGCACGTGCCGAAACGACCTGCGGGAATTTCTTCGATCAAGCCGCGTTTATCCGCCTCGGAAAAGCAGGCGTTCATCGCCGTATCGATCACCCCTGGGGAAACGGCGTTCACGCGCACGCCCGAATAGCCCAACTCTTTGGCAAGCGATTTGGTAAAACCGACGAGCGCGGCCTTGGAGGCTGCGTACACGCTTTCACAGCTTGCGCCCACCTCTCCCCAAACCGAGGAAATATTGACGATCAAGCCGCTCTTTTGCCCGATCATCAACTTCGCCGCCTCGCGACTGCATAAAAACGCGCCGCCCATATTTACTGCAAATAATCTTTGAAATTCCTCGTAAGAAGTGTCCTGCACCTGCTTGATCAGCGAAACGCCTGCGTTGTTCACCAGCACGTCCAACGTTTTCAGCCGCTCGAACACGGACAAGACCTCTTCCTCCTTGGAAACGTCGGCGCGGTAGACCTCCAACCCGATTTCTCTTGCAAGAATCGCGCTGTCCACGTCCTTGGAATAGGTCGCGCAAACGCGGTAATTTTTTTGTAAAAACGCCTTGGCGATCGCAAGACCGATACCGCGCACGCCGCCCGTTATTAACACCGTTTTTATCATTTCAACGCATACCTACCCTTGACTTTTATTCGTTTGCCGTGAGGGAAACGATCTCTTTTGCGATCGTTTCGGGCGTTTTGCCGTCCACGTCCACTATGTAGTCCGCCACGTGTTCGTAGATGGGCGTACGCTCTTTCAGAAGTCGCGCAAGACGATCGCTGATGCTCTCCGTCGAGGTTTGGAGGAGCGGACGCGTACCGTCCACGATCAGGCGTTTATTCAGCGTTTCGAGGGAGGCGCGCAAAAATACGATCTTGCCGTTTTTTTGCAATACCTCGTTGTTTTCCTTTTTGAGTACCAAGCCGCCGCCCGTGGAGATCACGAGATCGTCTTTTTGGGCAAGCTCTTTCACTACTTCCGTTTCCAGCTTACGGAAATGCGGCTCGCCGTAATATTCGAAAATATCCGAAATTTTACCGTGTCTATCCGCGATCACGCCGTCGGTGTCGTACCACCTGCGCCCCGTCAGCTCGGCTATTTTAATACCGATGGTCGTTTTTCCCGCGCCCATCATACCGCATAAAACGAGATTCATAATTTCACCTCCTAATTATATCCTGTTAAACGCAAAGATACGAGCAAGACAAGGCGCGCGAGGCTTTCCGACGGGACGTTTACAAGTAGTAAACGAGCAAGGAAAACGTAGCGCTACGAAGTATTGCGACGTATATGTGCGTTTAGCTCTTCAAGCCGACGATTGCCGATATATAGCTTGCCGCGCCAAATCCGCAAACCACCCCTTTACACACTTCGGAAAGTACGCTCTTATGGCGAAATTCTTCTCTTGCGTGGACGTTGGACATATGCACCTCCGCCACGGGAATATCGATCGCCGCGATCGCGTCGCGGAGCGCGTAGCTGTAATGGGTAAACGCGCCTGCGTTGAATATGATGCCGTCGTACGATCTTTGCAAATACCCCTCGTGCAGCTTATTCACGAGCTCGCCCTCGATATTACTTTGATAGAATTCCACGCTATCGCCGTTTGCTTTACAGAACGCGGCGATCTTTTCATTGATCTCGTCGAGCGTCGCCGTGCCGTAAACGCCTTTTTCGCGTTTGCCCGTCAAATTGAGATTGACTCCGTTCATCACTAAAAATTTCATAATCCTTTATCCTCCGTTTCGTTTGTTTTCAGATACCGCTCATAAAGCGTTTTCGCCTCGTTTATATCCGCTTTTTTGTCTAAAAATAAGCAATCGGCGTAATACGCTTGATAAAAGAGCATTGCCGCGCCGTTGAGCGTTTGTAAGCCCTGCGATCTTGCCAACCGCAAAAACTCCGATTCCTTGGGTACGTAGATCAGATCCACCGCCGCGCTCGCGCCCGAAAACGCTTTTATTCCCACGGGGGAACGCCCCTCGCTGTCGTGCATTCCCACGCCCGTGGCGTTGATCAAAACGTCGTAGCCGCCCCCCTCGGGATCGCTCGCCGCCTGTACTTTCAGTTGCTCGCACACCTCGCTCAATTCCGCCTTATTCCGACGGTACATATAAACTTTTGCACCTGCGCTTTTGAGCGCCGCCGCCACACTTCTACCCGATCCGCCCGCGCCGAGGACGAGCACGCGCTTGCCGTCAACCTCCAAACCTGCCGCCGCAAGCATCAACAAAAAACCTGCTCCGTCCGTATTATAGCCCTGTCGCGTTGCCGTGAGCACCGTGTTGACAGCGCCGCAAGCAAGCGCGTCGCCCTGTACGCCGTCCAAATATTCGAACACGTCGCGTTTATAGGGAATGGTTACGTTAAAGCCGTCGAAATCACCCACGAGTCGCCGCATCGCGTTATCGAACTCGGCAGGCGACACGGAAAATCTTTCGTATTCGCACGCCACGCCGAACGCGTCTAAAATAAACGTGTGTATCTCTCCGCTCGTCGATTTGGAAACGTCCTTTCCGACGAGCCCCAAACGCAATTTTTTCACATTCATCTCACACCTGCCCCTATCAATACGATTTCACACCGAGTTTATCAAAGAAATCGGGGAACGAGATCGCGCAACAATCGGGATCGACGATATCGCCTCCCTTTTCCGACGCGATCAACCCCACCGCGCCCGTCATTGCGATACGGTGATCGAGATAACTGTTCACTATGCCGCCCGTGAGTTTCTTTTTGCCGCGAATGATAAACCCGTCGGGCAATTCCTCACACTCGCCGCCGATATTGCGGATAAGCTCCGCCGTCGTTTTCACTCTGTCGCTTTCTTTCACGCGCAATTCCTTTGCGCCCGTAATACGGCTTTCTCCGTCGGCAAACGCGCAAAGCAGAGCCACGAGCGGCAGCTCGTCGATCATAGCCGGCACGTCCTCCGCCGTGAGGGTAATACCCTGCATATCCGATCTTTGTACGAGTATATCCGCCGTTTCCTCGCCGCCCGAAACGCGTTTATTGAGCAAGGAATATTGCACGCCCAGCTTATCGAACGCCGTTAAAATACCCGTGCGCGTGGGATTGATCCCCACGTTTTTACAAAGCGTTTTGCCTTTGAGCGCGCCGAGCGCCATAAAATACGCCGCCGAAGAAATATCCGAGGGCACGCATACGTCCACCGCCGTAAGCGTACTCTTTTTTACTTTCACGCTATTTCCGTCTACACAGATATCCGCGCCCATTGCCGCGAGCATACGCTCGGTGTGATCGCGCGATCGCACGGGTTGAGAAACGACCGTTTCCCCCTCCGCGGAAATACCAGCGAGCAGTACCGCGCTTTTCACTTGCGCCGACGCGATTTTGAGTTCCACTCTCGCGCCGCGAAGTTCGCTCGGATACACGTAAACGGGCGCGCGCCCGTCCGTCGTTTGCACGTTTGCGCCAAGCAAGGCAAGCGGCTCTGCCACGCGGTTCATCGGTCTTGACGAAAGGGAGTCGTCGCCGTAGAGCTTGGCGTCCACGCCCTTACCTGCTACGAAGCCCGTGAGCAAACGAATGGTCGTACCCGAATTGCCGCAATTCAGCTCCGTGCCGCGACGGAAACGGGGCGTACCGCTCACGCGGAGCGTTGTTCCGTCTACCTCGATGTTTGCGCCGAGTGAACGCATACAACGGCACGTGGAAACGCAATCTTCGCCCATCAACGCGTTGGTGATCGTCGCCTCGCCGTCCGCGCCGCTATTGAGCATAATCGCGCGGTGGGTGATCGATTTATCCCCAGGGAGTTCAAACTCGCCTTCAAATATATCTCTTGCACCTATTGAAAGCATACTAGCCCCTCCCGTTTCATTTCTTTCGCCGCGTTTATCAGCTGTTCGCGGTAAACCTCGAACGGTAACGATAATATCGTCCATTCGTTTTTACGTTTCGCCACCGACGTTTGAATATTCCCGTCGCCTACGTTCTTTTTATCCGATTTTGCCCTCTCCGCATCCCTGCCGATATTTGAAAAATCGGGCGTGGACAACGGTTGCAATTTCAAAGCGTTTTCTACGATCGCAAGCAGCTGCTCGCCGTATTCGCGTTCGCAAACGCCTGCCTCGATCGCGATTTTCGTTTCCAACCACATGCCGTATAACACGCTCTCGCCGTGAGAAAGCCCGTGCGCGAGCTCGATCGCGTGCCCTGTGGTATGTCCCACGTTCAGGCATTTACGCTCTCCCGTTTCCTTTTCGTCCGCTTCCACCACGCGCGCTTTATGCTCGATACACGCCGTGATCAGGTCTGTTAAAAAGTCCAGATCGTGGAATTTATCGAGGTTATTTTCCAACGCGTCGAAAATTTTGCCGTTCAAAGCCGCGTACTTGACGATCTCGCCCACGCCGCATTTGATCTCACGCGCAGGCAACGTTTTCAAAAACGTGGGATCGACGAGTACTTCGCAGGGCTGATAAAACGCCCCGACGATATTTTTCACGCCGCCGAGATCTACCGCCGTTTTACCGCCTACGCTACTATCGACTTGGGCAAGCAAGGTCGTAGGGATCTGTACGCAGGAAATGCCGCGCATATACAGCGCCGCCGCAAGTCCGCCGATATCCCCGATCACGCCGCCGCCCACGGCAAACAGCCGCGAAGTACGGTGCAAACCTGCCGCCGCCATCCTTTCCAAGATCGCGTGGAGGGATTGGAAATTTTTATTCTCTTCCCCTGCCTCCAAAACGAAAATTTCCGCATCTGCAAAATACGCACGGAAAAAGCTCGGATACAGCCTATACACGTTGCCGTCCGTAAGAACGAAATTTTTCTGTCCTGCCGTAAGCACAGGCAGACGCGTTTTCACCGCGTCCTCGCCCACGTAAATTTTTCCCGTCATCGACGGTGTTTTCAAGCAAATTTCACGCATACCTTTTGCTCCCGTTTACGGCAATTTTTTATACCGCTCTTGCACTTCTTCCATCGTATCGCCGCCAAGCCGCTCGCTGATCACGTCGGCAAGTACCTGTGCCACTACCGCTTCCGCGATAATTTCCAACGCAAAGATCGCGCATACGTCGCTCCGTTCGGAGGCGGCTTTCGTTTGTTCTTTCGTCGCGTAATCCACCGTCCGCAAGCCCTGCATAAGCGTCGGGATCGGTTTCATCGCCACGCGAAGCACGAGCTCCTCGCCGTTACTCATACCCCCCTCGATACCGCCTGCACGGTTGCTTTCGCGGTAAAAGCCTTTTTTCTCATCATAAAATATCTCGTCGTGGATATCTTTTCCGCTTGTGCTTGCTACGGCAAACCCTGCGCCGATTTCCACACCTTTCACCGCCTGAATACTCATAAGCCCCTGCGCCAAACGCGCGTCCAGCTTTTCCGCATAGGTCATCACGTTGCCAAAGCCGCTCTTCAAACCTTTTACGCGTATTTCCACCGCGCCGCCTGCCGTATCGCCCTGTTTTTTCAATTCGGCGATCTTGTCCATAGCAAGCCGTTCCGCTTGCGTATCCAACATACCCGTCTGCGTCGTTTTTGCGCGCAAAAGCTCGTTGAACGTATATCTGCCCCCGTCCTTTACGCCGCAAATCTCCGAAACGTAACCGCCGATCTCTATGCCGAGCGCGGAGAGATATCCCTTATACACGCCGCCTGCCGCCACGCGGATAGCCGTTTCGCGTGCGGAAGCGCGTTCTAAAATATTCCGCGCGTCCGTCTGTTGAAATTTAATGATCCCCGTCAAATCCGCGTGCCCTGGGCGTACTTTGGTCAGACTTTTTGCCGTCATCACGCTTTCGTCGCAATCGCCGCTCGACATACAATTCGACCAGTTTTCAAAGTCTTTATTATAAATACACAAAGTCATAGGACTGCCGAGCGTCTCGTTATTCCGCACGCCCGTCAATATTTCCACTTGATCGCGCTCGATCTTTTGGCGTGCGCCGCGCCCGAAACCGCTTTGCCTTAACGCAAGCTCCCCGTTGATCTTTTCCGTATCTACTTTCAAATGCGCGGGCAACCCTTCAATGATCGCCACGAGCGCTTTGCCGTGCGATTCTCCCGCCGTCGTTAATTTCATATCCGCCTCCTGTCAATGCCCTGCTAAAAACACGAACTCGCCGTTTGCGTGATCGACCGTAACGCGCTGTCCGCCACTCACTCTGCCAAGAAGTATTTCCTCGGAAAGTCTGTCCTCGATCCGCCGTTGGATCACCCTCTTTAACGGTCTTGCGCCGTATTGCGGATCGTATCCCTCTTGCACAAGCGCCGTCAACGCGTTCTGCGTTACCGTGAGCGTAATGCCGCGTTGGTCAGCCAAACGCTTGGCAAGCCCCGAAACGATCTTACCGCCGATACGCTCGCAATCACCCTCCGACAAACGGTGGAACACGATCACGTCGTCCAAACGGTTCAAAAATTCAGGCTTAAACTTCTCTTTGAGCGCTTTCGTGATATTCTCTTTCATAGAATCGTACTGCTTTTCGTCCGTTTCCTCGCGGTTGCTACCGAATCCGTACACGCCCGTACGCTCGCTCTGCGCCACCGCCGCGCCGACGTTGGAGGTGAGAATGATCACGGCGTTCTTAAAGCTTACCGTCCTGCCCTTATTGTCCGTTAAACGCCCGTCGTCCAAAATTTGCAAAAGCAGATTGAACACGTCGGGGTGCGCCTTTTCGATCTCGTCGAAAAGCAACACGCAATAGGGCTTGGAACGTACTTTATCGGTAAGCTGTCCCGTTTGCATATCCTCGTAGCCCACGTACCCAGGGGGCGCGCCGATAAGCTTGGACACCGACTGTTTTTCCATATATTCGCTCATATCCAAGCGGATCATCTGTTCTTCCGAACCGAACATAGCCTCGGCAAGCGCTTTGCAAAGGTCGGTTTTGCCTACGCCCGTAGGCCCGACGAAAATGAACGAACCGATCGGGCGCGAGGGATCTTTCAAACCTGCGCGCGCGCGGCGAATGGCTTTTGCGACCGCGCTCACCGCCTCGTTTTGACCGATAATGCGCCTATGCAGATCGTCTTCCAGCCGCATCAGCTTTTCGCCCTCTTCCTGCGTGATCTTCGTAAGCGGAATCTTCATTCTCGCACTGATGATCGCCGCCACCTGCTCTCTGCCGATCGCCAACCGTCCGTCGGCTAAAACGAGGGGCGATTGCGCGCGTTTGAGCGCGGCGATCTTGTCCTGCGCTTTTCGCATATTTTCAAACGCCGCCGTGGCAAGCGCGTATTCCCCACGCCGCTCGCGCAGCTTTCTTTCCGTTTCCAGATCGAGGACTTCCTTTTCCAGCTCTTTCAGCTCTATACCTCCGTCCTCTAAAATACGTACCCTCGCCGCCGCCTCGTCAATGAGGTCGATCGCCTTGTCGGGCAAGAAACGGTCGGTGATATACCGCGAGGAAAGCTTGACCGCCGCCTCGATCGCCTCGTCCGTGATCGCAATCCCGTGATGCGCTTCGTACTTTTTCCGTAAACCTTTCAGGATCGCAATTGCGTCCGTTTCCGAGGGTTCTTCCACGTATACGGGCGTAAATCGGCGTTCCAATGCGCTGTCCTTTTCCACGTATTTGCGGTATTCCTCGATCGTCGTCGCACCCACGACTTGCAGATCGCCGCGCGCAAGCATCGGTTTTAAGATATTCGCCGCGTCCATACCGTTATCCGACGACGAGCCTGCGCCCACGATGGTGTGTATCTCGTCGATAAACAGTACCACGTCGCCGTCCTCCATCACCGCGCCCATCAGATCTTTCAAGCGTTCCTCGAAATCGCCGCGATACCGCGCGCCTGCAAGCATTCCTGCAATATCGACCGAGAACACCGTTTTATTATATAATTGTTCGGGTACGTCGCCGTCCACGATCATTTGCGACAGCCCCTCTACGATGGCGCTTTTCCCCACCCCTGGTTCGCCGATCAGCACGGGGTTGTTTTTCATACGCCGCGAAAGCACTTGCACGACCTTTTCTATCTCTTGTTTTCTGCCGATCACGGGATCGATCTTGCCACGCCGCGCCCGTTCGGTCATATCCGTTCCGTATGCGGCGAGCTTTTCCACCGCCGCGCTCTTTTTGGGTGCGGCGGCGAACGCGTTGCCCTTTTCCAAGGTCGTCGAGCGTTTTTCTTCTTTTCTTTCCATGGCAGAGAGTATACTGCCCCCGTCCTCTTTGAACGGATTCGTTTGGACCGTTTCCGTTCCCAGCTCCCCAAACGCCTTTTTGTTTTTCAAGGCTTTGAGCGCGCGTTCCGTTTTTTCTTTCAAAAGGGAAATGTCCGCGAACTTTTTCAAAAGCGCGACGGCAAAACAGTCCTCCGTTTCCAAAATGGCGTACAGCATATGCGCCGTGCCTGCCAAGGTTTCCGTTTCCTCCGACAACAACACCGCCCGATCATACATTTTCTGCGTACGCGGCGTCAACCCGTCGTACTTGGAATTTTTGTCCAGCTTTTTGAAAAAGATATCCTCGTATTCGGCTTTCGTTACCCCCTCGCCCGTCAATAGCCCGTACGCGCTACATTTGGGCAAGCACAAAAACGCGTAGATAAAATGCTCGCTACCTACGTATCTCGCGCCCTTTTCCAACGTGATCTCGTTCGCCGTTTTCAAGGCTTTTCTGAAATTTTCCGATGCTCTCGTTAAAGGATACATATCTTTTTCCCTTCGTTAATTTTTATCAATCGACGCGCACAACGAGTTCGGGCAACACCTTGTGCACAATCTCCGCTCGCATCAAATCGCAATCGTATTCACTCGCGCCGCGCAGTCCGTTTTCCAACCGAAAAGACGCAGGACGCATATTCGCTATAAAATCGTTAAGATCCTGCACGTTCCTTGCCTTGAAAAAGCCGAGCGCCACGCCGAGCTTTACGTTCACCATACCTGCCGTCAGCTCTTTAAGCGGCAACGTCGCGCAGTTCGTGAGCGTGCCGTAGGCGCGCAAACACTCGTCTTTGAGGGGAATTTTTTGTTCTTGGAGCATCTTCTCCCTCGCGCGCAATTCCAAATCGCAAAGAGTCATCGTCATGCGTACCATCTGGTCGAGAATGTCGCCCTCCGATTGTCCCAACGTGCGTTCGTTGCTCACTTGATACGCATATCCCTCTGCCGCCGTACCCTCGCCGAACACGCCGCGAACGGTCAAGCCGCCTGCCTTTAAGGTGGGTAAAAACTCCTTCAACTCGTTGCTTTTGGCAAGCGCGGGCAAAAACATCATCACCGACGCGCGCATGCCCGTACCGAGATTACTCGGACACGCCGTCAAATACCCTAGCTTATTATCGTACGCAAAATCGAGATTTGCGCCCAAGCCCTCGTCGATCGCGCTGATACGCTCGTACGCCTTATACAGATCAAAGCCTTTATAAATATACTGCTCGCGCAAATGGTCCTCTTCGTTGACCATGACGGAGGTGGACTTATCCGCGGAGAGAAACGCCGCCGCCAAGCCCTTTCGGCGAATGAGGGCAGGACTGATGAGGTGCTGTTCTTGCAGTAGCGTTGCCTCTTCTCTCGTGAGTTTCCCCATATCCTGTTTTTCAAACTCGTCCAACTCTTTCAAGCTACGCTCAACGAGATACACGATTTCCCCTGCAAGCTTTTCGTCGAGCTTTTCGGGAAAAGGATAGGCGGCAAGATTTCGCGCGAGGCGAATACGCGTAGACGTTACGATCGTTTGTATGAAAGCGGGCGTTTGCGCCATACAAAGTCCTCCTCTTCCTCTATGTTTTCCTGCAACCGCAACAGCCGCTCGGTATACGCGCGCGCCGTTTCGAAATCCCCCTCGGCGTTGCGTTTTTCCACGATCGTTTTCAGCTCGTTTAACCGCCGTGTAAGTCTTTCCGTTTCTCCCCCGACGGGACGTTTTCCGCGATGCGCCGCGCCGCCCTGCATTTTCACGATCACGGGCGCAAGCGCAGTAGCAAACGTTTTATAACAACGAGCGCAGCCCACGAGGTTGCGCTTTTTCAATTCCTCCGCCGCCGTGCCGCAATAAGGGCATACGGACGCGTTTTCCCCGTCCGTTCCCTCCTCGTTTTCCGCGACGATAAATAAACGGTGATAACAGTCAAGACAATAATACTCTATCGTCTTTTTTCCCTTCTTTATCTGCTCGTACGTTTTGGTCGCTTGATTTTTTCTGCAATTACCGCACAGCATATCAGACTTTTTCCACCGTTTCCGTTTTCTTTCTTTTCTTCTCGCCGTTCTTTTTGAATACCGAACGGAAAAACACCCAGAATATTTCCAAAACCTGCAAAGGAATACCGATCAGGAACAAGCACCAAAGCGCGTCGTAAGCAAAGCCGAAAAAGATCGCAAGCTCGCGCATTGTGCAATATACGCAGGTGATCGCTACCCACACCAAAGCGGATACGGAGAAAAAATTCAGCAAACGGTATTTCCATATCCCCGTATACACGATCATCACGATCGCGTTCGCCAATACCGCGTATAAAAACGCAAGCCAGTTCGCGCCGCTGGGATTTACGAGCTGTGCGAGCACGAAAATACAGGTCGCCGCCAACCACACGATACCGCTCGATAAAAGCATAATGAGCAGTCGCGAGCCCGTGCGTTTCTTCTTTTCCCTCGTGCTTTGCGGCATAGGAGTAGGCTCGTCGCCCACGAGATCGTTCAAAGTTACGCCGTAAAGCTTGGCAAGCTCTAATAAAATGTAGATATCGGGCACGCCGCCTGCCGACTCCCATTTGGAAACGGATTTATCCGAATAATTGATCTTCTCGGCAAGCTCCGCTTGGGTGAGCCCTGCGTTCTTTCTGTAATATGTTAAATTTTTCGCAATTTTCTCGTTAATTTCGCGTGTATTTTCCATAATCTTATAATAACATTTTTTTTGCGATTCGTCAAGCAGGTACGAGCATTTTCCGCTTTTTTTTTATATGGTAATATTATATGCGAAAGGAAATTTAATCGTTTTTACGGTTAAAACCTATCGCATTTTTTTATTTTTAACGTGGGAGTGGTCGGACTCGATTCCTTTTGTGCCCATTTGCAATTCTGTGAGAACAGTCACGTTAGAAATAAAAGAGCCCCGTTGCGCGGTCGGTTATCCGCGCCCCCTTTGGCGTATTAGTTTAAGGGTAAAACAGCCGTAGAAAAGCGGCATAGACAACGGTTCGAATCCGTTATACGCCACCTCCAAATGGAACGTTAGTTCAGCGGTCGAGCAATCGCCTCATAAGCGATAAGACTTTGGTTCGAATCCAAAACGTTCCACCAAATTGATACAATGGCGTATAGCCTTGTAAATAAATATAAAATGGCGAAAGCCGAAGGAGTGCTATTATGGCAGAAGTAAAACTTTTTAAGCAAATTTCTCATTATGAGAAAGACGGTGAAACGAAAACGGCAACGAATTTTTTTGTTCAATGCGGCGACACTCAAATTCCCGTCGAAGTAAGGTATTTTGAGAACAAAGAAACGGGTAGAGATAATCAGTACATTGGTCGAAAAATGGTATTGAGTTCTTATGCAGAAGAATTACCTGCAAAGGAAAAAGCCCAAAAAGCCGCAGAAACGGTTGCAGACAAGCCGAAAGGTAAGCCCGTAAAACCGTCTGCGAGTGACGATGACGGCGATATTCCCCTTTAATTTTAGGGAATAAAGCCCCTTTCAAACCTATGTAGATTAAAAAAAACGGGCAAAAGGTGCAAAAAGTGCAAAGTTGAATACGTTCTAAATTCAATGAAAGCCTTAAAATACCTTGCGAAAATAAAAATCTACGCCCACCCGTTTGGGGCTTGTCCAAACGGGTGGGCAAAAGGTGCAAAAGGTGCAAAATCGGGCAAAGTAAATTCGAAATCTTCTGTTTTAAGTCGAGGGGTAAAAAATGTATTTGAAACAGTGTTTGGTAACTTCTAACGTTGAATTTTTCAAAGGTAACGTTGGCGATATTATAAAATCACATAAAACGATTAAACAGTATGCGTATATATTGCACGATAAGGACGCAGGGCAAAGTCCTCATTGGACGATTTATCTGAATTTTGGTTCTTCGGGCGTAGATACGAAACAAGTCGGTGAATGGTTTGGACTTCAAGAGTCGCAAGTCGAACGAATAAAAGGTCGAAAAACAGATGCGTT
>JAFTPZ010000041.1 GCA_017463025.1 Clostridia bacterium | reverse complement strand
TCGGCGAATTTCCGAGCGCGTATAGCGGCGGCACTTGGCTGAATACCGAGCCCGAGGTCTTTGACGATCTCACGAAATTCGGCTTTAACTACTACGGCACGGCGAATAACCATTGTATGGACTATTCCTACCACGCAATGCTCTCCACAATCGACGAGCTGAACAAGCGCGGTCTTGCCCATTCGGGCACGGGCAGAAGTCTTGCCGAGGCAGGCGCGCCTGCCGTGATCGACGCAAACAACGGTCAAAAGGTGGCGATCATAGCGGTTACCGCGGAATTTGAAACGGCGTCCAAGGCAGGCTATGAAACGGATACTCTGCAAGCTCGCCCAGGGGTGAACTATATCGGTCGCGAGGTGTATTACCCTGCCGACAAGGAAACGGTCGATCAGCTCAAAGTCATTGCCGATAAGACAGGCGTGAACGGACTTCGCAATCTAAGCATCAAGGGAGGGTTTATCTTGCCCGATGCGGACGGTCTTTTCAATTTCGGCGGTCTTAAATTCTGCTACGACGGCTCGAAAAAGAGAAGTGAGTGCAATACAAAGGATAAAGAACGAATTATTCAATCGATCAAAGAGGCGAAAAAGTCTTACGATTACGTATTTATACTTATCCACAGCCACGATATCCAGATCGATAGCCACGAGCAAGTGCCCGACTATTTAGAAGAGCTTTCGCACGCTTGTATCGACGCAGGCGCTTCGGCGATGATCGGCGGCGGCACGCACCAGCTCCGTCCCGTTGAGATTTATAAGGGCTGCCCCATTTTCTATTCCCTCGGCGACTTTATCTATCAAGGTATGCGCGTACCTATTCTTCCTGCCGACTTTATGATCAAATACGGGCTCGACGTCAACGCTACCGCTTGGGAGGGGCTTATGGCTCGCTCGAAAAACGGCAAGATCGGTTTACAAGCGTTCAAGGAAAATTTCCTGACGGTCCTTCCCAAAATGCAATTTGAAAACGGAAAGCTGATATCGCTCGAAATGCTGCCCATCGTCGCGGGTTTTGACAGAAAGGATAAACTCAACGGTCTGCCCTATCACGCCAAAGGCGAAGAGAGCGAGGAGATTTTCAACGTCTTAACGCGCCTTTCCACGCCCTACGGCACGAAACTCGTTATAGAAAACGACGTGATCAAGCTCTCTTTATAACGAATTATTCCCCCTCGTTTATCACCTGCACCTGACAAGCCTTCATTGCGCTTAATGCGTTTTGATGGCTTTCGGGGGTAACGCCGGCGCAAGCCTTGGCGTCCACGATCAACGGAATTTCCGGATAGAACGCTTTCACGAGCATTACGTTGGAAATCACGCAAATATCCGTGCAAAGTCCGATAAACGTAATGCTTTCGATATTCTTTTCTCTGCCGAGAATTTCCACGAGCTCTTTTGCCCCGAACGTGATCTTATCGATCGGCTCGGTAACGCGGAGCGCGTCCAACTCCGATCGGATATTCCAACCGTCCGTACCCTTTATACAATGGGGTACGGGCAATTTTTTACCCTCTTGCGTAGAAGCATAATTTTCAAAATGCGTATCACGGGTAAAAAACACTTTCCCGTCAAAATTTTCAACGACCTTTTTCACGTACGGCACGATCGCGACCGCCTCTTTGCTACCGAGCGCCCCGTCGATAAAATCGTTCTGCATATCCACTACGATTAAATATTTCATTTTTCACCTCTTACGCCGTAACGTTACCAGCGTTTCTATCGCGCGCGTCTGGGGAAACATATCGTACGGCTGCAAACGTTCGATCTCGTAATATCCCGTCGGCGTTTCTTCTGCCGCGGTTTTCACAAGCTCGCCGTTCTCCTCCGTCAATCGTCCCGTGAGTATACCCAGATCGCGCGCAAGCGTGGCGGGATTACAACTGATGATCGTGATTTTTTCGATACCGCTTGCAAGCAACGCTTTGAGCACGCTCCTTGCGATCCCTGCGCGCGGCGGATCGAGGATCAGGCGTACCTTTTCTCCCTTTTCGATATTCATAACCTCTGAAAGGTGCTCCTCCACGTAGCCGCAAATATTCGTCATGTTTTTCAGCTTATTCTTTTCTTTGAGCGCGTTCGCGCACCGCACCGCCTCCGCTTCCAACTCGATACCGTATACGCGTTTGACCTTTTTCGCGATCATTGCCGTGAGCAATCCGCCGCCCGAATAGGCGTCGATCACCACTTCGTCCCCATCTTTAGCGACCGTTTTAAGCGCGCCTTGATACAGCTTTCCGCGTACGTTCTCATTTACCTGCAAAAAGGTTACGGGCCCCGCCTCGTAGACAATGCCGCGCTCCTCCGCCTCGAAAAAGCCGCCGCCGTGTACGAGCTCGAACTCTTTGGAAAGGATCACGTTGGTATCTTTGTCGTTGAAATTAAGATACAGCGTAAACTCCTTAAAATCCTTTTCAAGCAGTTGAATAAGATAGGGCACGCTCGGCAATTTCCGTTTCGCGGAAACGAGGGTAAAAATGAATTTTCCGCCGATCTCACGCGCCACGATATGCCGCAACGCCCCCGTTTTATTGATCTCGTCGTACCCTTTCACGGCACATTCCGTCGCATACCGCTTGATCACCGCGATCAGCTTTTCCGCCCATTCGGGGTGAATGGCGCACGCGTTCACGGGCACGATACGGTGGCTGTGTTCGGCGTAAAAGCCGACGACCGTATTGCCGTCCTTATCCACGCCGATCGGCATTTGCAGTTTATTGCGATAGCCGTACGGAAAATCGCTCGCGATCGCAACGGGTACTTCCATGGAAATACCGCCGATCTTGCGAAGCGCTTCCTTTACCACGTTACTCTTATGCAAAAGCTGCGCGTTATAATCGAGGTGTTGCAAAGAGCAGCCGCCACAACGCATAAACACGGGACATTTAGCCCTCACGCGCTCCTCGGCAGGCGTAAGTACTTCCTCGATCTTGCCGTAGCCGATCGCGCCCTTGATTTTAAGCACCTTAAAGCGTACCTTTTCGGCAGGCAAACAAGCAGGCACGAAAAAAGTTACCCCCTCGTGCCTGATAATGCCCTCGCCGCCCGAGCCGATCGCCTCGACCACGCCGCATATGATATCGTTTTTTTCTATCATATCTCTTTTCCTTATTTCTTGCTGATCCTTGCCACCAGCATATTCACCGCCGCACGCCATTTATACATTAAATAGTCGTAGCCTATGAAAAACGCCGAACCGAGCACGAGTAGGATCGGCAAAATGTATTGATCGACGAACGGGATCGTAGTCGTCATTGCAAACACGAACCGCCAAATAATATACATCGTCAAATCGAACCAAAGCGCTTTAATTACGCACGCAAGCCAACGGTTGATCTTGATTTTCAGTTGCAGTTCGTTCACAAGCGGATGCAAGCCGAAAAACATAATGAACGGCAATAAATCCCAAAACCGCGACGCGTTGAATATAAACGCCAAAATACACGTGGCGACGTACGCCAAAGCGTAGCCTGCGTAGCTTTTCTTGGCAAGCGGCAACATCAGCGCAATACACGAGAACAGATACCCCGTGAACAACAGCACTTCGGAGTATACGCCCACCGTCAAAAACACGGTCGCGATCGCGCAGGCAAGCGCCGACAAAGCAATTTCGTAAGAAGAAATCTTTTTCATGATTTCGACTTATCTACAACCGCAACAAAGGCTGAACAGACAGTCCACGCAAAGATAGGTGTAACAGCAGGAAATACAGTCCGAACACGCGTTGCCGCCCATTTGCTCCCCGTCGTCGATAGGACGGTTGTTGGGGTTGGAATAGGGATTTTGCGTTTGATCCGCCGCCTGTTTTTGATAATCGTTTTTCGCGTTCATTTTCCCGTACGCGTTTCTGTATTTCACGTTATCGGGGTCCATTTGCATAGCGATTTCCAGCTGTTTTTTGCTGTCGTTCGTCCAATTTTTCTTATAAAACACGACCGCCTGCAAATAATGCCATTCCGCAGGTCGTTCGTTGCATTCGTCCAGCTTATTCTGCGCGGCGGACAGATCGTTTTCTTTTAAGAGCTTGGAAATCTCCTCGAACGCGCTTTCCCCGTCCGTGTTCTGACTTTTTTCCTTTCTTGCGGCAATGATCTCCCGATACGCCGTATCGATCTTCGTCAGCATTTTTGCCGCCTCGTTTCCTGCCTCGCCGTCCAGCCAACGATCCTCGCTATACTTGGCTTTCAGCGCCTCGTAACGCGCCTTGATCTCCTCGTCCGTGGCGCTCTCGCTTACCCCAAGAAGTTCGTAATATTCCGTCATTTCCTGTTCTCCTATAAATTCCTCTGTTTATATTATTCGCGACCAAAGGTTTATTATTTATCCTTTTTACAACCTTTACAATCGTTTTTTTCCATTACCTTTTTCGTCATCGTCGGTAAACCGCGCAATAAAATGTTGTCGGATAAGTCCCGATTAAACTTAAAGGCGATCTGCGACAAATTCTCCCGAATATCGAAAAACAACGAACGGAACGCAAATTGTACCTCTTCGCCGCTCTTACCCTTCAAAAGATCGGTTTTGCACTCCGCTTTATACGTTCGGATAAACGGATTATACGCTCCTTTCTTCTTATCCTTGTCGTAGTCGTCGAGCGCGTCGATCAGATATATCCATTTGCCCACCGCGTAGAAAAGATTACGCGTATACTCCGTCGCCTTATCTTCCAGCGCAAGATCGGAAAACTCCGCAAGCATTTTCGCCGTCGAGTCCGCCGCGCGGTCGATACTCTCCGTCTGCGCCTTTTCCACGACGCCTTGCTTTGTCAAATTCCGTCGCACGATCTCCTCGATCTTCGGATATTTTTTCTTTGCCCGACGAAAGCCCTTTTTGAAAAACAATTTCTTGACGCCGCCGCCGTCGCCGTCCTCCACGTCGTCTAAACATTTATAATAGACGAGGAGCGTATTAAACGCGCCGAGTTGACGGGTGAGCTCGTCCACCTCCGCCATTTTCCGCGAGCGGATACAATGGGTGGCGCAATGTGATTTTTCGATCTTTACGTCCTGCCCTTTGATATTGTGCAGGATCACGGAAAGAAAGGTAACGTCGTAGGAAAGCCCCATGCGCGCCGCGTGGCCGCAAACCTGTGCGATACCCTTACACACGCCGCAATACATCGCGCGATACAGCGTGTCGTCTTTGATAAATAAATACGGCGTATCCGTGCGAACGTAACCGAACATATCTTTCCTCTGTCAAATTTTTCTATGCTTTTATTATACCATACTAAAAAGCAAAACGCAAACGCAAAACCCCGTTTTCACGGGAAATCACGAAATCTTTCACCTGCTTGACAAAATTCGGGGCGTTTTTCGCTTTTTCTCCGTTTCACGGGGAACG
>JAFTPZ010000040.1 GCA_017463025.1 Clostridia bacterium | reverse complement strand
TCACGGATACAACAAGTATTGAATACGATAATGTCCGCATTTTCGAGCGTCGACGTTTCTTCGTAGC
Source organism: Clostridia bacterium (assembly GCA_017463025.1). Classification (GTDB taxonomy): domain Bacteria; phylum Bacillota; class Clostridia; order Christensenellales; family Borkfalkiaceae; genus Scatosoma. The sequence continues at coordinate 15,412 of JAFTPZ010000040.1, read as the reverse complement.
CTATACGGCGAAGTATGCCCGCGATCTTTTCCGATTCGTGGACGTTCATCTGACAGCCGTACGTAACGATATGATATTTTTCTTGCATATATTTCTCTTTGTAAATAGAATTATTTTCTCTATTATACTCTTTTTTTTTATTTTTATCAAGTCTTTAAGGGGTTTGCGCGTGCGATTGCACGCATTTTTCGTGATAAAAATATAAAAACGGCAAATACTGTTTCCGATGAAACTTATTCGTAAACTGCTTTGGCTTATTTTTCTTATACTCATTGTGTTTGGCGCGGTTGCTTTCGGCTATTATATCGCCGTTACGAAAAACACCGCGCTCGACAGCGAAAAACTTCTGCTTTCGGATAAAGCCGTGGTTTTATACGATACGCAAGGCGAACAGATCGAAAACGTTTCCGTTTCCGCCTTTCGGCAAACGGTACGCCTTTCCGAAGTTCCGAAAACGACGAAACTTGCGTTCATAGACGTAGAGGACAAACGCTTTTATACGCATAGCGGCTTTGATACCAAACGACTGATAAAAGCCGCGTATAACAATCTAAAAACGCGCTCGTTTAAGGAGGGCGCGTCCACCATCTCTCAACAGCTTATCAAAAACACGCATTTAAGTCAGAAAAAGACGCTGAAAAGAAAGCTTCGGGAATGGAAGTTAACGCGCGAGCTTGAAAGAGCGTATTCCAAAGACGAAATTCTTGAAAAATATCTGAACGTGATCTATTTCGGACATAACTGTTTCGGACTCAATTCCGCCGCAAGGTTTTATTTCGGAAAAGATCCCAAAGAACTCGACCTCGCCGATTCCGCGATTTTAGCAGGACTTGTGAAATCGCCGAATAATTATTCCCCTTTCAAAAATCCCACGAATTGCCAAAAACGCAAAGAAAGCGTTTTGAATATTATGTACAAAAACGGCGATATCACGCAAACGGAAAAACGTGCGGCAATCGAAAAGCCGCTACCTAAATCCCCTTACGTTAGCGAACGGGATCTCGGCTATCTGCATTTTGTTTTCGACGAACTCACCGTTCTTGCCGAAACGCACGGTTTTACCGTGGGTGGCAATATGGAAATCAAAACGTATCTCGATAAAAAATTGCAATCGCAACTCCAAAGTATTGCACAAAGTTACACGCAATCGGATAAAACGCTGACCGTTCTCGACGCGCACACGCACGGCTTTAAGGCTTGCGTATCCACCGTCGGCGCAATCAAGCGACTCCCAGGGTCGATATTAAAGCCGTTGCTCGTATATGCGCCTGCGTTGGAAAAAGACTTTATTTCCCCCGCCACGCCGATTTTAGATGAAAAAATCAATTACGGCGGATATTCCCCAAACAACTTTGACGGTAAATTTCACGGTTACGTAAGCGCAAGAGAATGCGTAGCGAAAAGTCTGAACGTACCTGCCGTCAAACTCCTTGAAAGCATCGGCATACAAACGGGTGCAAAATACCTTGAAAAGCTCGGTTTGCCCGTAGAAAAAGACGATCTGTCGCTTGCCCTTGCGCTTGGCGGTATGAAAAACGGATACACTCTGCAAGACTTGATCTCCGCTTATTCCGCTTTTACAAACGGCGGACAATTTACAAGCGGCGCTTTTATCGAACAAATTAAAATCGACGGAAACGTAATATATACGCATAAACCGAAAACAGCGCGCGTATTCTCCGAAGAAACCTCGTATTTGATTACGGATATGTTAAAAACAGCAACAAAAACGGGTACGGCAAAAAAGCTACGTTCTTTACCCTTTGAGATCGCCGCCAAGACAGGCACGGCAGGTACGGGAAAGGGAAACACCGACGCATACGCACTTTCTTACACTTCGCGAGATTGCGTGGGCGTTTGGCTCGGCAATGCCGCAGGAGGATTTATCGATAGCACGGGCGGCGGAACGCCTTGCAATTTGCTTTTGCAGATCAACGAATATTTAAGCGAAAGCTACACGGAAAAAATCGAGAATTTCAAAAAACCGAAAAATATTGCAAGCGTTCCCCTTGATAAAATAAGTTATTATGACACGCATACCTTAACTCTCGCAGACGATCTTTCCCCCTCCGACTATCGCTTTACAGAAATATTCAAAAAACAAGCTGTTCCCAAGCAAAAAAGCGAGTTTTTCAGCAATCCTACGATTATTTCCCCCGATTTATGCTATCAAAACGGTAAGGTTGTCATTTCTTTCAACGAAAAGTCTTCTCCTCTTTACACCTATAAAATCGAACGATATGATTATGCGACGCATAACACTTTATATTGCGGAAAATTTATCGGAGAATTTACCGACGAAAATTTAACGGCAAATAAAAATTACGTTTATACCGTTACGCCTATTTACGGAGATAGAATCGGAAAACAAATCGTTCTTCCCACCGTAAGCACGAAAGCAGGAGAATCCCTACCTGCGAGCGATCAGGAAATTCTTGAAAAAAAATGGTGGGAGGAATAAGAAAACGTCGCGCCCGAATATAGCGAGTGCGACGTTTTCATTTTATATCTTAATTTTTTCAATGGAAGTGAACGCTTCTTCGATAAGAGCTTCAACGTCTAATTTACTTTCCTCTCTTAAAATGTCTTTTGTTTGAGGTCGAATCGCAGGAAAGTCGGGTAGAAATACCGTACAGCAATCTTCAAACGGTAAAATCGAAGTTTCGTACGCCCCCATCTTGACCGAACGCTCGATAATTTCGTTTTTATCGAACCCTACGAGCGGACGAAGAACGGGTAAAGTTTCCACCACGGAGTTAGAGGAAGTCATTCCCTCGATCGTCTGACTTGCCACTTGCCCAAGACTCTCGCCGGTAATCAAACATTGCGCGCCGATATTTAACGCATGACGCTCCGCAATCCGATACATAAACCTACGCAAAAGCGTGATCATATATTGCGGCTTACATTTTTCGTGGATCGCCTCTTGGATATGCGTAACTTTCACCGTATATAAATTCGTGCCACAGGTATATTCAGACAAAATCGTGGCAAGCTCCACCACTTTTTCTTTGGCCTGCATATTCGTATAAGGATAGCTGTGAAAATGCAAACAATCGACGTTCATGCCGCGCTTTGCCATCATATGCCCAGCCACGGGACTATCGATACCGCCCGAGAGCAACAATAAGCCTTTGCCTGCCGTACCGACAGGCATACCGTTTGCGCCCTCGATATAATCCGCAAACACGAGCGCCACTCCGTTTTCACGTATATCCACGCGTACGGTGAACGAGGGATCATGCACGTCCACTTTGAGCGTTTTGAAATATGCGAGCAATCTTCCGCCGAGCTCTTTGCTGATCTCAATGGATGTCAGCGGATATTTTTTATCGCCGCGCTGGGATTCCACCTTAAACGTTCCCGTCGAACGGGACAAAAGTTTCGCCGCCTCAAAGATAGAATCCATATCCGTCGCCGTTTCATATGCAATACTGATCGTATGCGCGCCGAATACTTTTTTCAGTTTTTCGATCACGTTTTCCGTTTCTTCCTCTTGGAAATTGCGCACGAAATACCGTCCGCTCTGTTTATCGAGCGTACAATCGAAAGATTTTACAGCGCGGCGCAGATTCGTTTCAAACGCGCGTTCGAAAAAGCCTCTGTTTTTTCCTTTCAAATAGATTTCCGAATACCGGATAATAATTACTTTTTCCATAGTTAATTCCTTTTATTGCATACGGCGTTTCAAATCGCGCCCGATTTCGTTTAATATTTCCGCGGCTTGATCGATTTCTTCTTCCGTCGTCTGCGCGGAAAAGCTCAACCGCAACACGCCGTCCGCTGTTTTTTCGTCGTAACCACAAGCAAGCACGACCTTACTATACCTTGTTTTTGCATTGGAAGAACAAGCCGAGCCCGTTCCCACGATCAAACCTTTATCGTTCGCCATATGCAAGAGAATTTCTCCGCGCAGTCCGATCGCCGAAACGGTTAAAATATACGGCGTACCCTCTACGGGCGATATTCTTGCATACACCTCTTTATCTAACCGTTCCCATAATTTTTCGCGATAAACTTTTAATCGTTCAAAATCCGTTTTCAAGTCTTTGAATTTACTTTCCGCGGCGTATTCGAACTGTTTGATACCGAACGTATTTTCCGTGCCGCTGCGTCTACCGCTTTCCTGTCCTCCGCCGATAATATACGGCGACAAAACCAAAGATTTTCGCTTTATCAACGCTCCGACGCCCTTCAATCCACCGATCTTATGCGCGCTAACCGAATACAGATCCACTTCCTTACAAAGCTTAAACGGGATTTTTCCGTACGCCTGCACGCCGTCGCTATGAAAGATCGTACGCGGATTTTTCTGTTTTAAAAGCTTTGCGATCGTATTGATATCGTTAATCGAACCGATCTCGTTATTCACGTGCATCACGGACACAAAACTCGTTTTTTCATCGACGAGAGAAAGCAATTTATCCACGTCTACCCGACCGTCTTTTTGCAAAGGCGCGTAGCGAGGTTCTGCTATACCGCGGTTTTTCAATTCCGCAAACGCCGCGAACACCGCCGAGTGCTCGCCTGTCGTCGTTACGGCGTTACCGCGCCGAGCAAAAGCGAATATCGCTTGATTATCCGACTCCGTGCCGCAAGAGGTAAATATAAGCTCAAAGGCAGATTCGTCCGTAACCTTGGAAAGCAAAGCGGAGCGTGCCGTTTTCAGCTCGCCCTGCATCGCATACCCCTCGCTATACAAAGCCGAGGGATTATAAAATTTTTCTTCCGCGTATATTCGCGCCCTTTCGAACGCCTCGGCAAGCGGTTTCGTGGTCGCGGCGTTATCTAAATAGATCATAGCTTTACTTTTGTTTTCTCTCTTGCATTACGTAGTCGCTTTCCAAAACGCTACGTTTTGCAAATTTCATAATATTCATTAAAAGATGTTCACGACACTCTAAAATAAACAACTATTTACCGTTATAATTTGCGAGTACGTACATAAAGAATTTGCCTTCTGCCGCCTCGTCGTTGGGCGTACAAATCACCTGTTTCGTCATCGGGTCGGCTTTCAAACGCTCGTAAGACGAATTGTCGATATCGCCCACTTGAATCATATCTTCGCAATCGATACGCGCAACCAGCTTACGGCGATTGATGTTAAATACCTTGGAAATACGTAATTCGCCCGACACGAAACAATAATCGTAGCTCACGTTAAAACGTGCTTTCATTTTATGAAACACAAACCAAGTGGCAAGACTGGATAACCCCAAAACGCCGATAAATCCGAAAAAGAATTGCCAACCCTTCGCCTCATCCGTCGTAGCTTGCCAAGGAAAATTAAATAAAAACGTAATCAAAAGCAAAATGGCAATAACCAGAAACACCATCGAAACGATATGAAGAATCCGATACATCCTCGCTCCCCGTTTAGAATTTCTATCTACCGCACTTTCCTCATAAAAAGCATCCATTTCTTTTCCTCCTTAAACCACCGTTAAATTTCAAGCGTACCCTCATACACCGTTTTCACGTTGCCCATAAGCTCCACGTCGCCGTCCGAATGATAATTCACCGTCAGATCACCGCCGCGAAGTTTTACGGTAACGTTAGTATCTTTTTCACAATAGCCGCCAAGCACCGCAGCAACGACCGCCGCGCAAGCGCCCGTACCGCACGCCCACGTTTCACCGCTACCGCGTTCCCAAACACGCATTTTGATCGTAACTTTATTCACGACGCGTATAAATTCCGTATTGATCCCCTCGGGGAAATATTCGCAGTTTTCAAACTCCGAACCGATCGCCTCAACGTTGATAGCGTCCACTTTATCGCTAAAAATCACGCAATGAGGATTGCCGACGTTCACAAGCGTTACTTTATATTCCAAGCCGCCGACGTTCACCGTTTTTCCGACGATTTGTTCTTCCTTAAATACGCTGGGTATCTTGTCGCCTGCAAGTTCGACTTTTCCGAGATTCACGCTTGCCGAATTGACCTTACCGCCAAACGAGTACACTTTAACGTCCTTTACGCCCCTTGCCGTTTCGATCTTCATTTCCGTTTTGCGAACGATGCCCTTTTCATAAAGGTACTTTCCGATACAACGGATCGCGTTACCACCCTGCGGTGCTTCCGAGCCGTCCTTATTAAATACGCGCATTTTGGCGTCTGCTACGTTGGAATTTTCAATGAGCGCGATGCCGTCGCCGCCGATACCGTAGTGCGGAAGTACGTAGTTCACGGCAATCGATTCGGGACAGGTGATTTTACCGTCGCGGTTATCGAACACGATATAATCGTTACCGCACGATTGCATTTTCGTAAAGTTCAATTTGAGTTTTTCACTGCGAAGCGCGTTGATATCCACGAGCTCGGTATTATCTTCGGTAAACTTACTTGCGATAATATCCGCAAGCGCATTCGCCGTATCGAGCGAAGTAAGCACCGTGATACCGAGCAATATTGCGTGATGGTGCAAACGGATAAAGTCGTTGATCGATTCCATATCCGTTTTACCCGTATACACGATATAATCAATCTTCCCCTCGTCCATAAGCTTGATCACGGTGTCCGTTGCGGAAAGTCGTTCCACCACCGAACAATCGATTCCCAGATCGTTGATGACTTTCGCCGTCCCTTTCGTTGCGTACATCGTACAACCTAAATCCCCGAATTTCTTCGCGATAGTCAAAAGGTCGAGCTTATCGTTATCGTTTACCGTCATATACACGCCTACGGGACGACGCTCGGACGGATGACACATCTTAAAGCCCGCCGAAACCAAACCTTTGAACATCGCCTCTTCCAACGTTTTACCGATACCGAGCACCTCGCCCGTCGATTTCATTTGCGGACCGAGTTGCGAGTTTACGTCGTTGAGCTTTTCAAAGCTGAACACGGGCACTTTGACCGCTACGTACGGCGACGAAGGATATAAACCCGTGCCGTAGCCGAGTTTTTTGAGTTTTGCCCCCACGATAATTTTGGTCGCGAGCTCTACCATCGGCACGCCCGTTACCTTGGAAATATACGGCACGGTACGCGACGCTCTGGGATTGACTTCGATCACGTACAACTGACCGCGATAAATAAGGTATTGGATATTGATAAGCCCTTTTGTTTTCAGTTCGAGCGCAAGCTGCGTGGAAACCTCGATAATTCTTTCGAGCATCGTGTCGTCGAGATTATACGGAGGGTATACCGCGATCGAATCGCCCGAGTGAATACCCGTGCGTTCTATGTGTTGCATAATCCCAGGGATCAGCACGTCTTTTCCGTCGGAAATCGCGTCTACTTCGAGCTCCGTACCCATAAGATATTTGTCGCAAAGTACGGGATTTTCAATGCCTTGCGCCAAAATAACGTCCATATATCGACATACGTCCTCTTCCGTGAATGCGATCGTCATATTCTGACCGCCGATCACGTACGACGGGCGCAAAAGCACGGGATATTCTAATGTTTCCGCCGCCGCAAGCGCCTCTTCTTTCGTCATGACCGTAATCGCTTTCGGACGAGGAATGGAATATTTTTCAAGCAACGCCTCAAAGCGTTCCCTATCCTCCGCCGCGTCTACGCTATCCGCCGACGTACCGAGAATACGGATACCGTGCGTTGCGAAATACGAGCAAAGGTGGATCGCCGTTTGTCCGCCGAACGTGATGATCACGCCGTACGGCTTTTCGATATCGAGCACGTGTTGCACGTCCTCGGGAGTCAGCGGCTCGAAATACAGTCTGTCTGCCGTATCGAAATCCGTGGAAACGGTTTCGGGATTGTTGTTGATGATCGCCACTTCATACCCAAGCTCTTTGAGCGTCCACACGCAATGCACGGACGAATAATCGAACTCGATACCTTGTCCGATACGGATAGGTCCCGAACCGATAACGACGATACGCTTTTTATCGCTCTTTGCGACGAACGGTTTCGCCTCGTCGTGCTCGTGGGGATCGAACGTCGAATAGAAGTACGGCGTTTTTGCAGGAAACTCCGCTGCACAGGTGTCCACCATTTTATAGGCGGCTTTCTTGCGATACGGCACTTTTTGACCGCTGATCGCGGCAATATCCTTATCGAGATAACCAAGGCGTTTGCCCTCGTCGTAAAGCTCGCGCGTGAGCTTTTGCGTCGCCAACGTTTCTTCGTAAGCGATCAGATTTTTGAACTTATTCAAGAACCATCTGTCGATCTTCGTAATATTAAACACCTCGTCTACGGAAACACCCTTTTTGAGCGCCGCATATACGACGAAAATACGTTCGTCCGTCATTTCGGGGAGTTTTGCAATAAGCTCCTCTTTCGTCGAGTTCACAAACTTTTTATAATTCATCGTGCTCGTGGAAATTTCCGCGCCGCGAACCGCTTTCATGATCGCCATCTCAAAGGACGTACCGATCGACATCACCTCGCCCGTCGCTTTCATTCTCGTCCCAAGCTCGCGCTTTGCATACAAGAATTTATCGAATGGCCACTTGGGCATCTTTACAACGAGATAGTCGATGGTCGGCTCAAAGCAAGCGTATGTGTTGCCCGTAACGTCGTTTACAATCTCATCGATCGTGTAACCGAGCGCGATCTTGGAAGTAACCTTTGCGATCGGGAAACCCGTAGCTTTGGACGCGAGCGCCGACGAACGGCTGACGCGCGGATTTACTTCGATAACCGAATATTCGAAAGAATCGGGATTGAGCGCAAATTGTACGTTACAACCGCCCTCGATACCAAGTTCGGTAATAATCGAAAGCGCCGCCGTGCGGAGCATATTATACTCTTTTGTGGAAAGCGTAACCGCAGGCGCAACAACGATCGAATCGCCCGTGTGAATACCGACGGGATCGACGTTTTCCATCGAACAAACGGTAAGCACGTTGCCTGCGCTGTCGCGCAAAACTTCAAACTCGATCTCTTTCCAGCCCGCGATATATTTTTCGATCAACACCTGCGTAATCGGTGAAAGCATCAAACCGTTATGCGAGATCAAACGCAATTCCTCTTCGTTATACGCCACGCCGCCACCTGCGCCGCCGAGCGTATACGCAGGACGGATAATAACGGGATAACCGAGTCTGTTTGCGATCGCAACGCACTCTTCCACCGTATACGCGATATCCGAAGGCACGCACGGCTGATTGATCTTTTCCATCGTTTCTTTGAACAGCTCGCGATCCTCCGAACGGTCGATCGCGTCGAGTTTCGTACCGATCAACTTTACCCCGTGTTCGGCAAGGAATCCCGATTTAGCCAGCTTACACCCCATCGTAAGCCCCGTCTGTCCGCCAAGGGAGGCAAGCAGACTGTCCGGTTTTTCTTTAATGATAATTCTCTTTAACGATTCTTCCGTCAACGGTTCGAGATATATCTCGTCCGCAAGCGCTTTATCCGTCATGATCGTTGCAGGGTTCGAGTTGCAGAGCACGACGTTCACACCCTCGCTTTTCATTACGCGACAAGCTTGCGCGCCCGCATAGTCGAATTCGGCGGCTTGTCCGATAACGATAGGTCCGGAGCCGATCACAAGTACTTTCTTAATATCACTTCTTTTAGGCATTTTCTTTCTCCTTTTCCATCAACGCAAAGAATTTTTTATACAGGGGATTTTCCGCGCCGAAATCGTTGCATGATTCGGGCACGAACTGCGTGGTAAACGCCTTTTGTTCCGCATATTCGATTCCCTCACAAGAGCCGTCGTTCACGTTCACAAAGCTGACCTTGCCCGTCTTTACCGTCGCGCCGTCCACTTCGTAACCGTGGTTTTGCGTGGAAATATACACTTTACCGCTCACAAGGCATTTCACGGGTTGATTGCCGCCGCGATGACCGTACTTTTGTTTCTTCGTTTTCGCTCCTTGTGCGATCGCTACGAGCTGATGTCCCAGCCCTACGCCGAAAACGGGCTTTTTGCCGATTACTTTTTTCACTTCCGCGATGATCGAAGTATTTTCTTCGGGATCGCTCGGTCCGTCGGAGAGCATTATTCCGTCTGCGCCCGTCCGTAAAATCTCTTCCGCCGTAGCGAAAGCAGGCATCGAAATCACACGACAGCCCTTTTCGACAAGGCTTTGAATCGTACTCTTTTTCGCGCCGAAATTCCACAGCGCAACGGTATATTTCGCATTTTTATCGCCGTATTCATTCTTCTCTTTGGGCGCGACCGTTTTCACTGCGTCTTTCACCGTCCACGCCGAAACCTCGTCGTTTTTATCGGAAATACGCGCGCTCATTACGCCCTGTTCGCGTAAGATCTTGGTAAGCTGACGGGTATCAATACCGTAAACGCCAATCACGCCTTGCTTTTTAAGATACTCGTCGAGCGTACCCTCGCTACGGAAGTTCGACGGCTCTTCGCAATACTCGCGCACGATATACGCCGACACCCAAGCTCTTTCGCTTTCCGCGTCGTTCTCGTTTACGCCGTAGTTCCCGATAAGCGGAAACGTCTGTACCACGATCTGTCCGTAGTTGGCGGGATCGGTAAGCGTTTCCACGTAACCTACCATACCTGTCGAAAATACGAGTTCGCCCGTCGCGTCGCCGTCCGCACCGAAACGGTAGCCTTGAAATACGTCGCCGTTTTCTAACGTTACATACACCTTTTTCTTTTTCATAAGCAATCCTTTATCTGAAATTTATTTTTTACTTTTTTAAGACGAAATTACGCGGATTTTTTCCAAAAAATAAGACTGATTATGAAAATCAGTCCTCTTTGGAAAATTTCGACTTCCTCTGAAAAATAGAAAAACGAGAACCGCCGAGAACGATTGCCGATTCGTTGCGATCCTCTGCCATTTTCAATTTTTCTGCGTACTTCTCAAAACACATTGTTCTTCACCTGTCGATTTTTAATATTATAGCACGCGCGTATGCATTTGTCAAGAATTCCAAGCCGCTTTTCCTATGAAAAATTAAAAAAATATTTTTTGGCTTATCTCATACGCATCCGATCGCTCTTGCGCCGTAATTCCCTTCGCCGAGATCGATCTTTATTGTGATTTCGTCGGCGGACAATATTTCCCTAATGGCAACGGAAGAAACGGTAAGCGCTTTACCGTCCATAAACAGCGTAAGTTTTCCTTTTTGGGACGACAAAATTATTTCCGTATTTTCAAGCCCCAACTTCTCTTCTACGCCGCCGATAACGCAAAGCAGACTTGTTATATCCATTTCCTTTTGTTCTAAACGTGCTTTCAAGGCGTTTGCTCCCACCGCCGCTTTTGCGATTGCCCTCGCCACACGTTTGGATTTCGCTCCGACCGTTTCCCATACGAATAACCTTTCTCCCTCTTTTGCGATTACACGGCAAACTTCGTCAAGTACCCGTTCGAGTGCGGCGGCAAATTTTTTATATTCGGAATCCGCGCAGGATATCCGATAATTACCTGCCGCGCGGCTGGTAAATATGTATACGGCGTCATTCGGAGAGGATATACCGTCGAGATCCAGTAAATTTAACGTATCGTTCGTTGCGGCGGAAAGGGCTTTTTGTAACATTTCCGAAGTGATGTCCACGTCCGTCGTCAAAACGCAAAGCGTCGTCGCCATATTCGGGCAAACTCTACGTCCGCCTTTGAAGATCGCGCCGATTTTGCATGGATAATCGCCTAAATCAAACGAATAGGAAAGCTGTTTCACCCGTTTATCCGTCGTCATTAACGCGCGCGCTGCCGCCAGACTGTTTTCGTGCGTGTTATCAAGACTTTGCACAAGGAAATCTACTCCTTGCAAAATTTTATCCGTGGGAAATTTCAGACCGATCTCGCCCGTCGAACAGATCAATATTTCGTCCGCATCTGCGCCCAGCTTTTTTCCTACTTTTGCACATATGCTCCTTGCAATTTCCTCGCCGTCTTCCGCAAAAACGTTCGCAATACCGCTATTTACAACAACGGCACGGGCAAAGCCCGATTGCATATGCTTTTTACTGATCGCAGTGGGTGCGCCAACAAGCGCGTTTTGCGAAAATACCGCAGCGACGGGAAACCGCTTATCCGCTACGACGAGCGCTAAATCTTCTTTGGCGTCGTTTACGCCACAACCGCAACGTATGCCGCTTGCCCGAAAACCAACGGGTGCGCAAACGCCGCCTTCTATGGGCGTCAGCGTTTTGTTTACCCCGTTCTTTCTCACCGATGGTTCTCCTCGAAAGTAATTTGCGATTGCACGACGATCTCCCCGTTCTCGTTAAAGCCGTGCGCAAGATAACTGCCGTCCTGCTCGCGCTTACGGTAAAAACGCAAGGTGTCGCCCTCGTGGCATTGTTTTACGTAAGAAATCGAAAAGCGTTTTAATTTTTTCTCCGCAAGCTCGGCAATCGAAAAACAGTTAAAACAGTAATCGGCGTAGCGAGTGTTATTCACGTGCATATTATGATCGTATTCGGAATTTGCGATCGTAAGCGTAAACTTCAACTCCCCCTCTTCGGGTTTGAAAGTGGAAATCTTCCACTTCACGTTTTCAAGCGCTTTCGACGTGTTGTAAGTGGAATAATCTTGATTATCAATGGCTTTCGATTGCAACAGTCTCCCCGTCGTCATATCTACCAAACACCAACGCGAGGAGGCGCTTGCGAGTAATTCTTCCGTTTCCGAAAGTATTTGATATTCTCTACCGAACACCACGTACGAGGGCGGATTCGGCCAAGTTTTGAGAGTGATCACCTCTCCGAGTTTTATTGGTTTCAAAAATTCCACGCAAATATTCGTAACCATAAAAGCATAACCTTTCGGTTTTACGTAGGTATATCCAAAACCCAACTCGTCCGCGCTTGAACAGGCGACCTCTTCCATTAAAGAAAGCGCGACCGACGGTTTCATTTCGTCTTTGAAATCCGCGTCGCAATATTTGATTTGAAATTTTCTGATATGTTCATAAGCTTTCATAGTACGTTTATTATACTCTTTTTTCCATTAAATGTCAATGACGAAAAATGCCTTTACGGAAAAAATTAGGTGAAAAATCGCCGTTAAGACAATTTTTTGTCGTTTATTATATTGACTTATTATCCTATTTGTGATATAATACTTTACGTAAGATAGCGTTTATATTAGACAAAACGAAAGCTTTGTCTGACAAAATATACACAGGAGGAGGCTTTATGGACGAAAGATTTGCGGAAAGCGAAGTATTGACGGGCGGCGAAGAACAGAACCTCGGTATCAGCTCCGATCTGATCCGCGGACATATCAACACCATCATTTTGCGTAGTTTATACGACGGCGACAAATATGGTTACGAGATCATTGATGAAATCGAAAAGAAAAGCGGCGGTTTATACAGCATTAAACAGCCTACCCTTTACAGCGCGCTCAAACGCTTGGAGTCGTTGCGCTACGTAACCTCGTATTACGGCGATTATTCCAACGGCGGCAGAAGAAAATATTTCTCCCTCACCGACCTTGGCAAACAGATCACCGAACAAAATCTTTCCGAATGGGAATATTCGAGAACGATCATCGACAGCCTGATCTCGGACGGTAACGCACATTACGATTTTTCGTTTATCACGGACAAGCAGAAAGAACTCGTAGAACTGAAGCAGGCGCTTGCGGCACGCGAGCAAGCGATCGAGGAAGAAAAGAAAGCCCTCAACAGTCTTAAAAACGAATTACAACGCGAACGTGCCCTCTTGTCCACACAAAGCTCCTCTTTGAGCGTACAAAAGGACGATTTCAAAGAACTTAAAGAAAAGGTCGACGCGCAAACGCGTGAATTAGAAGAAAAGGAACGCGCATTGAGCGAGAAAGAAGGCGAAATTGTCGCAAAAGAAATCGCCCTCGCGGAAAAAGAACGTGAAATCAACGATGCAAAAGCGGAAATTCTCACAATGCAGACAGAGCTTGAAGAGAAAAAGTCGGTGATCGTTACCCTCAACGCCGCCGTCGCCGCGCAGGAAAATACCATTTCCGTCTTAAAGAGCGACTACGAAACCAAATCGACGGAATTTTACAACCGTGGTTTGGAGTTACGCGCGCAACAGGCGCAAATCGACGCACAAAAAGAGCGCTTGGATAGTGAAAAACGGCTTATTGAAGAAAAAGAAACGGAGCTTATCGAGCGTGAAAACGCTTGGAAAGTAAAGGCAGAACAAGATGCGTCCGATTCCCTTGCCGCACTCGAACAAGAGCGTGAAGATCTGAAAAATCAGTTGGAAACGTTGGAAGTAGAGCGCACTACCTTACGCACGGAAAACGAGGCCCTTGAAGAAAGCAAAGCACAATTACAAAAAGAACGCGACGAACTCAACGGTATGCGCGAGGCATTGCAGGCAGAACGTAAGGAGATCGATCGTAAAACGTACGACGTAACGCAACGTGAATACGAGTTGGAAGAACAGCGGCGCAATATCGATAATAAACAAACGCAAACGAACGCTTCTACCGAAGAAATCGAACGATTACGCAATGACTTGCAAGCAAGAGAAAACGAACTCTTACGCGGCAATCATAAATTACAAGAAGAGTTGATCGTTTTACAACAACAGCAAAAGGAATTATCGGCGCGACAAAGCGTTTACAATCAGCAACAGCTTGATTTTATCGCTCGCAAGAACGCGCTCGCCTCGCAACAATTCGATTTCGCGGATAAATTGAGCTCGTATAATGCGCAAGTTAAACTGTATAATGAAAATCTGGAAAAGTTCGAAAGTGAACGCACCGCATTTCGAGTAGAAGAACAACACTACGAAGAACGAGTGCGTATGCTGGAACTTGAAAAATCGGAATTTGAGGAAAAGAAAGCGAAATTCGAACAAGAAAAAGAAGCCTCGGCGAAATCGCAAAAAGAAATACAGGATCGCGTCGCAGACGAATCGGCTACCATTCAACGCCAAATGAACGATCTTCGCGAGCGCGAACTCGAACTTTCTCGCAGAGAAAACGATTTGAACAGCGCCATTCGCGAATTCCGTTCCCGTCAATATACAACGGCTTATACAAATAATAACGAATATGCGTACGGCTATAACGCCCCTCAAAACGCACAATACAACAGCTACTATTCCTCCCCTACGCCACAAAGCGAAAACCGAACGGAAAACAATTTTAACGATCTTCATAAACGGGCTCAAACGGAAGGAATTAAACTCCATACGGCAGGTAATCTGGGTAATCACGGCAACGAAAACGTTTTCCGCGCCGGTACAAGCGAACAAGTTTCAACGAGTGGAAACGGTTGTTATAACGTAGGACTTACCCTGTTCAAATCAGCGTTTATCATTTTCTGCATTATCGCATTTGAAAGCTTGATCGTATTCTTCGTCAAGGATCTCCTCGGTGTAAATGCGATATACCCTGCGGTAGGTTTTGCCCTCGGATTTATTACGTTTATCGTTTGCGCGATCATGTATACCTTTGGATACAGACCACGGGCAAGACGCCGCAAACACCCCTCCTATATATTAACTGCGGCGGTCGTATTCGTGATCACGGTCATTATCGTAACGATGGTTGCCGTTTATTGCAAAGCG
>JAFTPZ010000006.1 GCA_017463025.1 Clostridia bacterium | reverse complement strand
CGATAGGGCGCAGGAGGCGTACGAGAAGATAGAGCAAGTACTTTCCGAAGAACAAATCGAATCGGTAGACGAATTTGTTACGAAATCGGAAGATTTTCACGCGGACGAGGAAAGAGAAATGTATATTCGCGGTTTCAAAACGGGCGTTTTATTGATGATCGAAGTATTAAATTTTCAAAAAGAAGAATAACCTTTCGTAGTTACCACAGCTATTTTCGTAAGGTTGCAACACCTCAAAAACGCGCCCGTCTGCTTTGTGCAGACGGGCGCGTTGCCGTGTTTGTGATTAGAATACTTTCAACTCGTACACGTAGGGGGTGTACGCGCTCACGCGGTCGATACGCACGCGCGCGGTTTCGTCCGCGGCGAGGAAAGTAAAGCGGAATTCTTCTTTGCCCGTTCCAAGCTCACGAACCTCGTATTTCCGTTCTCCGATCGTGAGGTCGAAATCGATATGTCCGTCCGTGCCTGCCGCGATCACGGCGAGAGTATTTTCTTCGCCCTTGCGCGTTTTCATTTCATACGAGAACCAACCGTGCGCGTTCACGGTGCTGAACGCCTTGCCGCGGTTCGTCCCGGGGATACGGCAAATACCGTCCTCTTTGAGATACGTGTCGCTGAAATTGACTTCCTTTTTCAGTTTATGTCCCTCGTTGCCGCCGCCGCAAACGATAAAGTCGGTCAAATTTTCCTTTTCCAAACGCGCCGTGGCGAGTTTTTCTTCTGCAAAGCTCTTTTGTACTTCCGATACGAAAAAGTCTGCCGCGTCCAAGTTCGCGCCGAGGTCGAAATGCTTGCCGATCGCCGTGGGATAATATTTTTTGCCGAGTTTTGCACTTGCCTCCGCGTTGATCTCGGTGAGCGAATGCAACGCATTTTCCAAATCCGTTTCGTATTTTTCCTCTTTCGTTTCGAAATACTTCGCGTACGCGATAAACGTTTCGGTGAGCGATTGCCACAGTTTGGCTACGTAGTATAAGTTATAAAATTGCGTTTGCAATGCGTTGAAATCGTCGGGGGAAAGAAGGTCTTTGAGCGATTCGAGCTTGGTCAGTTTTTCTTGCGTTTGCTTTACCGCGCTCGCTTTTTCTTCTTGCAGGTGGGCGAGCGTGCCGCGTTGCCAGCCGATCGGGATAAACCATTCGTCGGAGGCGATGCAGTAATTTTCTTTCATCATTTCGATATAGAAATGATTTTTGCAATGATTCAAACGGGGGAAACGGCTTAATTCTGTGAAATAATATCCGTTTGCATAGAAAATTTTCTTCTGAATATCCTCCGTGCCCTCCATGATTTCCCGTACGCATGCGCCTGCCGCGCCGTAGCGTTTGGCAAAGAATCCGTCTATCGCGCTATCCACGTCCCGACCGTTTTCGAGGGCTTGCATGATTTCGAGGTTGACCTCGTTCACGTTGCCGAACGGGTGATAGCCCTCGCGATCGATACGCGACACGTAGCCGACGGGCGAAAAGCTCTGACAATACGCATATTTTTCGATCATATGATCTTTGAGCAGGAGCGGCAAAAAGCCCTTGCCGAAATATTCCCCGAAAATATCCGTTTCGATCATTAAGGGATTGCCCGTGATTTTTTTGAAAAACGCGTTGTTGGGCAGGGTGAGCGACCAGTCGAACTGCGTCCATTTATCCATGACGATCAGCTCGGGCGAGATCTGCGCGTACGCTTTCGTCATCAGCTCGTAGTCCTCTTCAATACTCGCAAACGGGCGCACGATCAGCTCTTTGCCCAGCTCCTTGCACTTATCGAACAGAATTTTCGTTACGTACTGTACCCGTCCGATCTTGTCCAGCTTTTGATTTTTCAGCTTCAAAAGGGGAATACGCGTTTCGTGCAAGGTGAGTATGATACCGTCCATTTTAGGGTACGTGGCGAACCAGTCCTCGATCTTGTTTTCCAAGAAATCCTTGATGATAGGGTGGGTGATCTCCACGTCGCCGTAGTCGTTGCAAATTTCGGGGTACGCCTCCTGAAAGCCTGCCGGAACTTCCAGCTCGTGATGCCAAAAGTACGTTTTTATTCCCTTGGGAGCGAGCTTGTCGCACACCTCGTTGACGAGCTGTTCGCAAAAGCGGACGTACTGCTCGTCCTTGTCGCCGTTGAATTGCGCGTATTTGCGGTAGAAGATCATGCCGTCGATATTTCCTTTCACGGGGTCGTGGGTAGGGCCGATCATCTGGAAGTGGTTATACCCCTTTTCGATCGCGTAATCGGCGGTGAAAAGTAAATAATCCCGATCGAGCACGACGGGGTTGCACATAGAAAAACCTTTTACGGTAGAACTCATAATTTTTCTCCTGTTTTTGAATTGTATTTATTGTACCATATATAAAAAAGAAAGTCAACGAAACGCCCTAATAATTTTTCCTTTTTCCGTTTACAAATCGGCGTATTTATGCTATAATAAAAGGGTAAGGAGTTATTTATGAAGATCATACACACGGGGGATATACATATCGGCTCGGCGTTGAAAGGGTTTTCGCCCGAAAAGGCGGCGATTCGTAAAGCGGAGATCTTGGACGGGTTTTGCAAGCTTACCCGTTACGCCAAGGAAAACGGCGTGGCGGCGGTACTGATCGCCGGCGACTTATTCGACGAAAACGGCGTGTTGCCGTATATGAAACGTACGGTGCTTGCCGCGATCGAAACGGCGAATCCCGTGAGATTTTTCTACGTGTCGGGCAATCACGACGCTACGGTGGAGTTTGGCGATCACGCGTTGCCGCAGAATTTATATTTCTTTTCGGAAAATCACGGATTTTTTAGCTACGATTTAGGGGAAAAGATCACGCTTACGGGCGCGGATACGAGAAATTTTCCGACGGCGTTTTCCACACCGCCCGTTTTGCCGCGCGATACCTTTAATATCCTGCTTTTGCACGGTGCGGAGGATATTCCCTTTCCGCTTTTGCGCGATCGGAACGTGGATTATCTTGCCCTTGGACATATCCACAAACCCTCGCCGATCGCCGAGTCGCTCGACGGGCGCGGACGGTATCGTTATTGCGGTTGTTTGGAGGGGCGTGGGTTCGACGAGGTGGGCGCGCGCGGATTTTTTCTTTTGGAGATACAAAACGGTAGTTTGATCGGGGAGAAATTTTTATCGCTCGCCAAACGCACGGTGGTGGAGGTCCGCGTGGATATTTCCGCTTGCGACACCGCGCTGGACGTGGAGAACGCCACGCTTGCCGCCCTGCAAACGACGGGTGGGGAGAATATCGTGAAAATCGTGCTTTGCGGACGGCATAAAGAGGGTTTGCGCAAGGATATTTCCCTGCTTTGCGCGCGGCTTTGCGAACGGTTTTTCTTTGCGAAAGTGGAGGACGAATCGCGCGTGGCGATCGATTACGACGCCTTGAAAACGGACAAAACGGAGCGCGGCGAGTTCGTAAGAGAGGTGGGCAGGTATGAGATGAACGAGGATTTCCGCGCGGAAGTGCTCGAAGTGGGATTGAAAGCGTTGCTTGGGGAGGAGATCGATCTATGAGATTTGTTTCCTGTCATATCGCAGGCTTTGGGAGGTTCGTGAACGAAAGGTTCGATCTGTCCAAGGATATCGTGGAGATCAAAGCGGAAAACGGTTGGGGAAAAACGACGCTCGCGGCGTTTTTGGAGAGTATGCTCTTCGGTTTGGGAGAGAGCAGAACGAAGTCGGTGCAAGACAACGCGCGGCTCAAATACGAGCCTTTCCGCGGCGGATATTTCGGCGGCTCGCTCACCTTTTTATACGGCGGCAAGACATACCGTATCGAACGGAAATTCGGAAAAACGCCGAGTGCGGATACCGTCAAGCTGTACGATAAAAACAATATGCTTTGTTACGATTTCGGGGAAAATATCGAACGTATCGGGGAGCTTTTGCTGGGCGTGAACCGCGAAAGTTACCGCAAAAGCGCGTATATTCCGCAAGGCGAGGGGGCGAGCGAGGGTTTGCCCGAGGATACGAGGACGCGGCTTACCGCCCTCCTTTCCGCCGATCAAGGCGTACCGAAAGGGAAAAAGGGCGCATTGGAACGCTTGGAAGAGGCGGAACGGGCACTACGCGCCAAACGCAGGCCTGCCAAGGGAAAAATAGACGAGATAGAAGAACGTATACAGGCGTTGGAGGGGCAAAAAGCCGATTGCGAACGCGCCGCGCTCGCGCTCCGCGAGGAACGGGCGGTAACCGCGCAAACGCAGTCGAGATTGAACGTTTTGGAAGAGGAACGCAAAGGACTTATGCAGGCGTTGGAATCGCGCTGGCAGGGCGGTGAAAGTACGGCGCGTGCGGAAGCGGAACAAAGACTTGCGCAGGCGAACGCTACGCTTGCGGCGTTGAACGTGGAGAAAACGGAGGGGGCAGGTACGCGACGAACGGAAAAAACCAAGAAGAAAAAGGGGAGTCTTTTTGCGGCGATCTCGATCGTCGCGGCTGTGCTCGGCATACTGCTCACTCCCTCTTTGCCCGATATCGGCTCGCCCGTTTTGATCGCGGGCTGTATCGGCGTTGCGATCAGTTGTTTGGTCATGGCGTTCAGGGCAGGGAAAAAGAACGGGAGCGGCGGTTCGGAAAAGGATTTTAAGGCGCGCTTGCAGGCGGCGCAAAAGGAGCTGGAAGAAGCGCAGGGGGCGGTGGATAAACTGAAAATCGCGCCGTCGGCGGAAACGGAAGAATGGAAAGCGCGCATTGCCGAGTTGGACAGTCAAAAACACCGTTTGGTGTATCAAACGGCGGAGGAGAAAGCGCGAATCGAGGACTTGGAGCGGCGCGCTTACGCGTCGGCGGATATCGTGGCGGAGCAGGGACGTTTGACGGAAGAAAAGGCGCGCCTTGAACGGCGGTTGGAGGCGGTGCGCGTAGCGAAAGAAATGCTGTTGCGCGCTCGGGGCAATATGGCGGAAAGATACCTCGATCCCATCGAACGGTCGTGCAGGGAATATGCGCGTATGCTGGGGAACGAGGAGAAAGGACAGGCGTTGCGTTTTACCGCCGAGGGCAGGGCGTTATTCGACGAGAACGGGAGCTATCGCGCTATGGAATATTACAGCGTGGGCACGAAAGAGCTTTTCGGGTTTTGTATTCGACTTGCGCTTGCCGAGGCAATGTTTTCTTTAAGTGAGCCGCCCGTGCTCGTACTCGACGATCCGTTCGTCAATTTCGACGATCAAACGACCGCGCTTGCCAAGCGGCTTGTAAAAGGGCTCGCCAAAAAATATCAGGTGGTGTATTTTACCTGCAAAGAAGAACGGAGAATCATGAAATTTTTGTGAAAGGGCGAGAAAATTTCGTCAAATTCTTGACTTTATTTTTGATAAAAAATATAATAGTGTTATAGAATATAACGTTAAGGCAAATTCCGCAGGGGCGGAAAGGAGTAAAAAAAATGGCGGCTACGGTAAAAACCTTACTAAAAAGCGTGCGGCAATATAAAAAGCCGTCGCTGATTACACCGATGTTCATGGTGCTCGAAGCGCTGTGCGAGTGTCTGATCCCCTTTTTTATGTCGCAAATGATCAACGAGGACGCGCTTGCTTCGCAGGGCGCGATGGCGCATATCCTCAAATACGGCGCGATCTTGCTCGTGCTTGCGGCGCTTTCGCTGATGAGCGGCGTGTTGGCTGGAAAATTCGGCGCGGAGGCAAGCTGCGGCTTTGCGACCAATCTTCGGCACGACCTTTTCTATCGCGTGCAGAAATTTTCGTTCGCGAACGTGGATAAGTTTTCCTCGTCCTCGCTCGTAACGAGGCTGACGACGGACGTTACCAACGTGCAACAGTCCTATCAGATGTGTTTGCGTATTGCGATCCGCGTACCGCTGCAATTTTTGTTCGCGATCATTATGAGCTTTACGATCAACGCGAGTCTGGCATGGATATTTGTGGTGATCGTGCCCGTGCTTGCGCTCTTCCTTATATCGATCATGCGCGTGGTAATGCCCTTTTTCCGCCGTATTTTCAAAAAGTACGACGCGCTGAATAATTCCGTACAGGAAAACGTGGGCGGTATTCGCGTGGTGAAATCGTTCGTGCGCGAAAATTACGAAACGGAGAAATTCCAAAAAGCGGCGGGGGAAGTCCGCAACGACTTCACGAAAGCGGAAAAAATACTCGCGCTCAATAACCCCGTAATGACCTTCTTTATCAATTTCGCGACCGTGCTCATTTCCTATCTCGGCGTGAAAGCGATCGTGGATTCGGGTACGCTGTCGGGCGATTTCGTACCCACCGAGCTTTCCGCGCTCATTACCTACGGCATACAGGTATTGTCGGCGTGTATGATGTTCTCGATGGTGTTCGTAATGATCACGATGTCGGTGGAATCGGCGCGGCGTATTGCGGAAGTTATCAACGAAAGTTCGGATATCCAAAGCCCCGAAAACGGTGTGAAAGAAATGAAAGACGGCTCGATCCGTTTTGAAAACGTCAGTTTCAAATATTCGGCAAAAGCCGCGGCTTGCGCCCTTTCGGATATCGACCTCGATATAAAATCGGGAGAAACGGTGGGTGTTTTGGGGAGTACGGGCTCGTCCAAAACCACGCTCATACAGCTGATTCCGAGGTTATACGACGCAACGGAGGGCGAGGTGTACGTGGGCGGCGTGAACGTCAAAGATTACGATCTGGACACCCTGCGCAAAGAAGTGGCGGTGGTGTTGCAAAAGAACGTACTGTTCTCGGGTACGATCAAGGAAAATCTGCGCTGGGGGGACGAAAACGCGACGGACGAAGAGATCGAGCGCGTTTGCCGTCTTGCGCAGGCGGACGAATTTATACGCGCTTTCCCCGACGGGTACGACACGTATATCGAGCAGGGCGGCACGAACGTATCGGGCGGTCAGAAACAACGACTTTGTATTGCGCGCGCGTTGCTCCGTAAACCCAAAGTGCTCATTTTAGACGACTCGACGTCGGCGGTCGATACGAAAACGGACGCGCTCATTCGCAAGGCGTTCGCAGAGGAAATTCCCGACACGACGAAAATTATTATCGCACAGCGTATTTCGTCCGTGGAGCACGCGGATAAGATCGTGGTGCTCGACGGCGGTAAGATCATCGCTTGCGGCAAGCACGAGGAACTGATAAAAACGAGCGAGATCTATCGCGAAATTTACGAGGCGCAAACGAAGAGCAAGTCCTCGGAAGGAGGGGTTGCGTAATGAGTGAACAAATGAAACGCGAAGAATCGCAAAACAGACCCCGCCCCATTCGTCCTATGCGTGGGCGCGGTATGCCCGTACCCAAAGGCGCGATCAAAAAAGGCACGTTGCCGCGCCTTTTGAAAACACTTTTCAAATACTATAAATGGTGGTTGCTCGTCGTACTCGTATGTATCGTGATCAACTCCACGGGTAGCCTCGTGGTATCGGTATTTTTGCAGACGCTGATCGACGAGATCATTCCCGACGGCGTAGCGAACGGCTTTGCGGCGGTCGCAGGTAGGCTGGGGGGTATGATCGCCTTGATGGCAGGTATGTACGCGATCATCGTGGCGGCGGCGTTTACCTATAACCGTTTGGGCGCGACGATCACACAGGGTATGCTCTATCATTTGCGCGAGGAAATGTTCGCGAAAATGCAAAAGCTCCCCATTAAATATTTCGATACGCACGCGCACGGCGAGATCATGAGTACGTATACCAACGATACGGACGCGACGCGCCAACTGATCGGACATTCTATTCCCTCGCTGATCACCAACAGCTTTACGTTGATATTCTCTATTTCGCTGATGCTTTGGTACAGCGTATGGCTCTCCCTCGTGGTGGCGGTTTCCACGTTCACGATGACCTTTATCATCAAAAAGATCGGGGGTAACAGCGCGAAATATATGGTGGCGCGCCAACGCTCGCTCGCAAAAGAAGAGGGATTCGTCGAGGAGATGATGAAAGGGCAGAAGGTAGTGAAAGTATTCACGCACGAGGAGCGCGCGAAAGAGGATTTCGATAAGCTCAACGATCAACTGTATCAAGACAGCGTACGCGCGAATACCTACGGCAATATACTCGGTCCTATCCTTGGCAATATCGGGAACTTTAACTACGTTATCCTCACCATCGTGGGCGGAGTTTTGTTGATGAGCGGCACGACGAACGTGGGGATCAGCAGTATTTTTACGGGCGTGGAAACGCTGGGGATCGGTATTTTGGTGGCGTTCTTGAATATGTCGAGAAGCTTTACCATGACCGTCAACCAGATGTCCCAACAAATTTCCATGGTCGCTATGGGCTTGGCGGGTGCGAGCCGCGTGTTTACGCTTATGGACGAAGCGCCCGAGCAGGACGAGGGCTACGTTACCCTCGTGAACGCGAAAAAGGACGAGAACGGCAACCTTACGGAAACGGCGGAGCGTACGAACCTTTGGGCGTGGAAGCATTATCATAAAGCGGATAACACCACGACGTATACCGAGCTGAAAGGGGATATCGTGATGGAGAACGTGGACTTTGGCTATGTACCCGAAAAGCAGGTGCTCAAAGACGTTTCGCTGTATGCGAACGCAGGGTAGAAGATCGCGTTCGTGGGCGCGACGGGCGCAGGAAAGACGACGATCACCAACCTTATCAACCGTTTCTACGATATCGCGGACGGAAAGATCCGCTACGACGGTATCAATATCAATAAGATACGCAAAAGCGACCTGCGCAGGTCGCTGGGGATCGTGTTGCAGGATACCAACCTGTTCACGGGTACGGTAATGGAAAATATCCGTTACGGCCGTTTGGACGCAACCGACGAGGAATGTATGCAGGCGGCAAAGCTTGCGAACGCGGACGATTTTATCCGTCGTTTGCCCGACGGGTATCAAACGATGCTCACGAACAACGGCTCGAACTTATCGCAAGGACAGCGGCAGTTGCTTTCGATCGCGCGTGCGGCGGTAGCCGATCCGCCCGTTATGATCTTGGACGAGGCGACCTCGTCGATCGATACGCGTACGGAAGCGCTCGTAACCGACGGTATGGATAAACTGATGAAAGGCAGAACGGTGTTCGTGATCGCGCACAGACTTTCCACCGTCCGCAATTCCGACGCGATTATGGTGCTTGACCACGGTCGCATTATCGAACGCGGCACGCACGAACAGTTGATTGAACAAAAGGGCACGTATTATCAGTTATATACAGGCGCGTTTGAGTTAGAATAAAAAACGGAGAAACCGCGGTGCAATACTTTGTTGCACTGCGGTTTTCTTGCTCGTTTACCTCTTGTAAGGGAAACTCAAACGATTTTTCGTTTAGCAAATATAAAAGATTGCAAAAGAAAGAAAAATGTGCTATAATCATACCGAAATACAGCGAACGGAGTAAACGACTTGAACAACGAATATTTTTCTTTCGAACTCATCAAAACGGACCCCGAAACGGGCGCGCGCGCAGGTATTTTGCACACGCCGCACGGGGATATCGAAACGCCCGTGTATATGCCCGTGGGCACGCAAGCTACGGTAAAAGGGGTGTTTCCGCGCGATCTGAAAGAGGCAGGCTCGCAGATCATACTCGCCAACACCTATCATTTATATATGCGCCCCTCCGACGAGATCGTGAAAAAAGCCGGCGGCTTGCATAAGTTTATGAATTGGGACAAGCCCATTTTAACGGACAGCGGCGGCTTTCAGGTATTCTCGCTCGGCAAGCTCAATAAGATCACCGACGAGGGCGTGGAATTTTCGTCGAATATCGACGGCAGTAAGCATTTCTTCACCCCCGAAAAGGCAATGCAGGTGGAGCAAAACCTCGGCGCGGATATTATTATGGCGTTCGACGAGTGTAGCGAATACGGCTACAACCACGCGCAGGCGGAGGCGGCGATGAAACGTACCGCAGCTTGGTTGGAACGCTGTTACAAATTTCACGATAAGCCCGAGCAGGCGCTCTTTCCCATCGTACAGGGGAATATGTATAAAGACCTCCGCGCGGAAAGCTTGGCGCGTACGCTGCCGTTCGTCAAGCACGGTATCGCGATCGGCGGACTTTCCGTGGGCGAACCCAAACCGCTTATGTACGAGCTGTTGGACGACCTCCAACCCAAGCTCCCCACCGACGTACCGCGCTATCTAATGGGCGTAGGCTCGCCCGACTGCCTGATCGAGGGGACGCTCCGCGGCGTGGATATGTTCGACTGCGTTTTGGCAACGCGTATTGCCCGAAACGGTACGGCGATCACCTCGCGCGGTCGCGTGGTCGTGCGCAACGGCAGATATAAAGAGGACTTCACCCCTCTCGATACCGAATGCGATTGCTATTGCTGTAAAAACTACACGAAAGCGTATTTGCGGCATATGATCAATACGGGCGAAATGTACGGGGCAATGCTGTTGAGCTTGCATAATATCACCTTCCTTCATAAGCTGATGCGCGGTCTGCGTGAAAGTATTCTCGGCGGCTACGTGAAAGAGTATGCGCGTGAATTTTATCAAAAGTACGGCGGCGAAGGCAAATGGTAAAAATTTTTTCAAATCCCTGTTAAAACACTTGACAGGGATTTTGTTTTTATGATATTATTGTGATATCAATTCAATATCAAAGGAAGTAGACAATGTTAAGGATCGAGCATTTAAGTAAATCGTACGGCACGAAAAAAGCGGTGGATAACGTAAGTTTGCACATTCAAAAGGGGGAAATTTACGGCTTTATCGGGCACAACGGCGCAGGTAAAACGACGACGCTCAAAGCGTGTTGCGGTATTTTGGGGTTCGAGGAGGGGGAAATTTACGTAAACGGGCTGTCCGTCAAGGAAGATCCGATCGAATGTAAAGCGCAGATCGCGTATATTCCCGACAATCCCGATCTTTACACGTTTATGACGGGGGTGCAGTATTTGCATTTCGTGGCGGATATTTATAAGGTGGATTCGGCGACGAGAAAAGAGCGTATCCGCAAATACGCCGACGCGTTCGAGCTCACGGAAAGTCTTGCTCTGCCGATCGGGGCGTATTCGCACGGAATGAAACAAAAGCTTGCGATCATTGCCGCGCTCGTGCACGCGCCCAAGCTTATCATTATGGACGAACCGTTCGTGGGGCTCGATCCGAAAGCGGCGCACGCGGTAAAGGGGATTATGCGCGAGCTTTGCAAGGAAGGCGCGGCGATCTTTTTTTCCACGCACGTTTTGGAAGTGGCGGAAAAATTATGCGATAAAGTGGCGATCATTAAAGACGGAAAACTCGTCAGGTCGGGTACGATGGACGAGGTGAAAGGGGAGGAAAGCTTGGAAAGCGTATTCCTCGAAACGGCGGAGGACGAAAATGCTTAAAGCGCTGCTCAAAAAACAATTCTGGGAAACGGCGTCCTTTTTCTTTTTGAATAGCAAGGACGGCAAACGCCGTTCTACGGGCGCGATCGTGGGGTTTGCCTTACTTATGCTCTACGCGTTTGGCGCGGTGGTGGCAATGTTTACTATGCTGTCGTGGACCCTTTGCGCGCCGTTTGTGCAAAACGGGCTTTCTTGGGTGTATTTCGCGTTTATGGCGACGCTTGCCACCTCGTTCTCCGTGATCGGGAGCGTGTTTTCCGCGAAATCCAAGCTATTCGAGGCGAAAGATAACGAGTTGCTCTTATCCATGCCCTTGCCGTCGTGGGCGATACTTTTTACCCGTATGACGGGGCTGTACGCCATGGCGTTTTTGTTCGAGGCGATCGTATTCGTGCCTGCCGTAGTGGTGTATTTTATCGTAGCGGGGTTTTCGATGTTGCCCGCGCTCTTTTGTTTGCTGTTGATCTTTCTTATGCCGTTCGGGGTGTTAGCGATCAGCAGTCTGCTCGGTTGGTTGATCGCGCTGATCACGGCGCGGTTTCCTGCGAAAAACTTGATCACCGTCCTGTTGTTGTTCGCCTTTTTCGCGTTATATACCGTCGCGTATACCAAGATTAACGAGGCGTTGAATTTTATCCTCGCCAACGGCGCGGCGGTGGGGAACGTGATGCAGACTTGGTTGTTTCCTTTTTATCTGATCGGGCTTGCCGCCACGGGAAATGCGCTCGGTTTTTTGGGCTTTTTCGCGATCTTTGGCGGTGTGTTCGCGCTTGCGTATCTGCTCCTTTCCGCGACGTTTTTCCGCGTGGTTACGATGAAACGTGGCGGCGTACAAACGAAGTATAAAGAAAGGACGATCAAGCGGACTTCGGCGTTTTCCGCGCTACTTCGCAAAGAGCTTGCGCGCTTGAAAAATCCTATGATCCTTTTCAACGCCGCGCTCGGTTCGATACTCTTTTTGGTCTTGTGTGTGTTTGCGCTGTTCAATACCGAGCTTTGCAACGAGATCGTGCGCTCGGGCGTGGAAAAAGGGGAGGTCGCGGTGATCTTGGCGGTTATTTTATGCTTTATCGCCTCGTCGAATATGCTCACGGCGTCCTCCGTATCTTTGGAGGGGGAAACGCTTTGGATACTCCGTTCCTCTCCCGTTGCAACGAAAGAAATTTTCGCGGCGAAGATCGCTACGCACGCGCTTGTAACCGCCCTTCCTGCGGCGATCGCCGCCGCGGTGGTCTGCGCGTTACTCAAAATTCCCGTGGGGCTCGCCGCGCTCGTGCTTTTCACCGTGCTTGCGATCACCGTACTTTGCGCGACGGCAGGGCTTGCGATCAATCTGAAAATGCCCAACCTCACTTGGACGAATGAAGTGGCGGTGGTCAAACAAAGTCTATCGACCATGCTCGGTATGTTTGCCGGCTGGGGCGCGTCCGCGCTCGTGATCATCGGGCATTTTGCGTTTGGCAAATACCTCCCTGCGGCAGGGTATCTGACGATCGTCGGCGCGTTGTTCGTCGTTTTGGCCGTTCCGCTTATCCTTTGGCTGTTGAAAAGGGGCGTAAAGATATTCGAACGCTTGTAAAAAGCGTGAAAAATCGGTGAAAAAGAAAAAAATAAAAAATAATCGTCAAAATTGCTTGCAAAAAAACGAAAAAAAGGCTATCATAATACTAATGAAAAGCGTAATGCACACAAACGGGTGCGTTAAAAGGAGTAAAACATGATATTTAATTTATTAAGCGCGGCAAGCGGAAGCAGTTCTTCGGGTACGGGTGCGCAGGAAAATCCTTGGATGAGTTGGGTCATGATCGGTATTCTCGTCGTGATCTTGGTGGTGTTTATGGTGTAT
>JAFTPZ010000039.1 GCA_017463025.1 Clostridia bacterium | reverse complement strand
ATGGGTGTTTCGCTTTTTCTATCGGTCCCCTCATCCACTCTTGCCAAAGTTCTAAATTATTTTCGTTTGCTGTAATGTCTATCAATTGCACCCAACCGTCTTTTCTTGCCACCGCTATTCCGCAAGACGTGAACGGGTGTTGCACCACCGCAGGCGAATACGGTGTTTTATGAACAGGAGTCAACAGTAGCATTCTTGCCACCGATTTCACGCCGTCTAAATTTGTTTCTTTTAACATAATACCTCCTTATTTTTGGCAATAAAAAAGCGCGTAGATTTTTATCTCTACACGCTTGGCTTATAGTAAGATTCCCTTTATTTTCCTACGATTTCGCCTCCTTTATTATGTATTCTTTGCTATAAAAAATTCTTACGTCATCCTACTATGGTTCTATTATACCCATAAAGGGCGCCATTGCCGCGCCCATATTATTTACGTCCGTAATCCCGAAATCGACGACTTTCCCAAGCGTCGCGCTCGTGATCGCCACGTCGCTGCCCTTTTCGGAAATGAACGCGCCGCCTGCGCCCGTTACCGTCCATTGCGATTGCGGAGGACGGGTGTTGCCGAGTTCGAGCGGATAACGGTATTGCCGTTCCGCCGACGAGAAATGACTGCCTGTGGCGGCTACGATCTTCTTATAATACCCTGCGTTCACGAGCATCGCGGCAAGTGCAAAGCTTTCCGAAAGCGTGGAGCAGGCGCTGTAAACGCCGAGAAAAGGGAAGTCGAAATCGCGCGCCGCAAAGGACGCGGAAATAATCTGATTGAGTAGGTCGCCCGAAATGAGCAGATCGACGTTTTCCTCCTGCTCGTTCGCGTTTTCGATCGCGCGCGAGATGGCGTACGAGAGCATTTTACACTCCGCCTTTTCATACGTACTTTCCCCGAACATATCGTCCGTGAGCGTTTTATCCACGTATTTGCCTACCACCCCCGCACATTCTTTCGGGCCTGCGATCGTGCCCGTGGCGACGATCCGCGGCTTATTCTTAAAAAATATCGTCTGCATTTTTCCACCTCATAACAATAAATAGATAATGCCCACCGCCGTTCCTGCCAAAACGCCGAATACGATGATCGGCCCTGCGACGATAAACATTTTCGCCGCCATACCGTAGACCATACCCTCCGTTTTGAACTCGATCGCGGGGGAGGCAACGCTGTTGGCAAAGCCCGTGATCGGCACGATCGAACCCGCGCCGGCATTGCGCCCGATGCGGTCGTATACGCCCAAGCCCGTGAGTAGCGTTCCCAAAAAGATGAGAATAATACTCGTCGTGCCGGCAAGCTCGTCGCCGTCCAACTTGAATACGCCCTCTAACATATAGCGTATAAATTGCCCGATACAGCAAATCAGTCCGCCCACCAAAAAGGCGCGGAAACAGTTTTTGAAATGCTGCGTAGGCGGATCGAACGAATGGACGTACGCAATATAATTCTTATTATAATTTTCTCTGTTTTTCCCCGTCATTAAATACCTGCCCCCTCGTTTTCATTCTTTTCCCCACCTTTTGCGGTAGGAAAACAAGTTTCCCTTTCGTCGCGCGTTTTACCCTCGCCGTTAAAAATCTTGATTCTTTTCACGCTACTAATTTGGAATAAACCGCAAAAAAATATACGCCTCGCACGCAAAGTGCAAGGCGTATTTTGATAACTTTTCCTTTTACGAATAAAATTCCGATTTCGTATCGCGCGCGAACATTTTCGCAAGCATCTTTTCGCAACGCTCACGACAAGACAGCCCGTCGTCCGCGCCGTAACAAATTTCGTAAACGGCGTTCGTGATCGGCAAATCTACACCGTACTTTTCGCCCAGCTTTTTCATCGCCGCCGCCGTGGGTACGCCCTCCGCAAGCTTGGCAAACTTCTCGCCACGTACAAGCATTTCGCCGTATTTACGGTTATGCGAATATTCGCTAAAAAGCGTCGCTTCGTAATCGCCAAGATGCGCAAGTCCGTAAGCGGACAGCTCGTTGCCGCCCATCGCTTTGATGAGCCTCGCAACCTCTCGTGCCCCACGCGACATAAGCGAGCCTTTGAGAGATACGTAGCCGCAGCCGTCCAAAACGCCTGCCACGATCCCCATTACGTTTTTCGCCGCCGCGCCGATCTCCGTACCGATCAGATCGCTGCCGTAATAAAAACGGATCAGATCGCTTTTGAAATTATCCGCAAGCGCGCGTTTGAGCGTTTCGTTGGCAGAATCGATCACCATACAATTCGGGATACCCTGCGTGAACGCTTGGATGTGCCCAGGGCCAACCCACACCGCCACTTGGTCGGCGGAAATACCGCTTTGCACGAGCACTTCGGAGAGTCGACTGCCCGTGTCCACCTCGATTCCTTTCATACACAAAACGAAATTTTTCTCGGATACGTCGTAGGCTAAAATACGTTTGACAAAACCACGCAAGCCCTGTGAGGAAATGGAAATGATAACCGTTTCCGCGTGCTCCACCGCCTCTTGCAGATCGCAGGTCAAGCGGATACGCGCATCGAGGGTAACGTATTCGTTTTTGCCCGTTTCTTTAAGCACCTTATAGGAATAATCGTCCTCGGGCCCCCACGAATACACCTCGTGCCCCTGATTACACAAATACCACGCGATAAACGAGCCCCAACGCCCGCAACCAAGTACTGAAACTTTCATAATCTACCTCTTATAATTTATTTCTTTCGATAAACGCGCGCGAGAGAGTTACGTCGTCGGTAAACTCGATTTCCGAGCCGACGGGAATACCGCGCGACAAACGCGTAACCGTAACGTCTAACGGCTTTACGAGCTTGGCAATATACATTGCCGTTGCGTCGCCCGATACGTCGGGGTTGGTGGCAACGATGACCTCTTTCACGTTTCCCTCGTTGATCCTCGCGAGCAGTTCCCGAATACGGATATCGTTCGGCCCGACGCCCGAAAGCGGATCGATCACGCCGTGCAACACGTGATACACGCCCTTGAACTCGCGGAGTTTCTCGATCGCCGCCACGTCCTTGGGCTCTTTGACCACGCAAATAATCTCTTTATCGCGCGTACGGCAAATGCCGCACGTATCCTCTTCCGTGAAATTGCCGCAGATCTTACAATAACGGACCTTCCGTTTCACGCCGATAATGGCGTCGGCAAACGCGCGCGCCTCCGACTCGTCCATATCGATAATCTTATAGGCGTATCTTTGCGCCGTTTTTTTGCCTACCCCAGGGAGCTTGGAGAACTCGTTCACAAGCTTACCGATCGGCTCGATAAAAATATCCATAACAACCGTCCCGTATTATAACATACCGCCTAACGCGCCCATATCGCCGTATCTGCCCATCTTTTCTTCGTAGACTTTATCGGCTTTGGAATACCCGTCGTTGATCGCCGCCATAATCAAATCTTCCAGCATTTCGATATCGGTGGGATCGACCACGCTTTCGTCCAACTCAATACCGTTGATAATCTTTTTGGCGTTCATATACACCACAACCGCCTCGTTCGCCGCCGTGCCGACGATCTCCCAATCGTCCAAAAGCTCCGCCGTCTTTTCCATTTCTTCCTGCATTTTCTGCGCCTGTCGCATCAGATTCTGCATATTGTTGTTACCGCCTTTGAATCCAGCCATTTTATTTTTCCTCCGAATATTGATTATTTGACTTCGATTTTCACGCCGTTAAACGTTTCTTTGATCTCGTCCAGCTTTTGATTAAAATCGTCGGACGGCTTGCCCTGCAATCGCACCGCAAACCCCGATTCGCTCACTCCGATCGCCTCGAAAGCACCCACGATCAACGCGTAATGCTCGGGCTTGACGAGCGAACGGTAGATGGTATCGCTTTTCGTGAATAACACGAACGTATCCCCCTCATACGCGCTGTCCAGATCCATACAGATCGTGAACAACACCCCGTTTTTGCCCGTTTTACGCAAACTTCTCAAAAACGCGCCGAACGTCGTTTTCGCATCGCCGCTCACCGCCGGTTTTAACGGTCTTGCCGCAGGCGGAGGCGTTGGCGCGGTCTGTTGCTTTTCGGGAACGAAACTACTGTCGAAATATACGTTCCCTCCCGTTTCGCTCTCGTCGGGCGGTACGTCGAGTTCGGGCGGCGCGAACGCTTCCGCCGTTTCCTCTTTCCTCTCGACTCTGCCCCCGTCGTTTTGCAGTTTCTCCGATACTTTCGGCGCGGTAAAGTCGCCGTTTTCAAGCCGCTTTTCAAGCGCCGCCACGCGCGCGAGCAACGCTTCGATATCGTAGTCGGTGTGCGGCATACTCGCTTTGAGTACCGCCGTTTCAAACAGGATACGCGGCGACGCGGTATATTTCAAATCTTGTTCCACTTCCGCGAAAATTTCCGTCGCGCGGAGCAGTCTGTGCCCGTCCGTTTTCCGTGCGATCTCTTCCACGACCTTATACGACTCCTCGGGCAACGCCAAAATACGTTTCCCGTCGCGGCAGGTCTTTGCCACCGTACAGGAATTGAGGAAATTCATCACGTCTTTGACGAGCGTACCCACGCCCTTGCCGGCCGATAAAAACGCCTCCGCTTTTTCAAACGCCGTGCTTGCGTCCCCTGTAAGCGCCGCCGCGCAAAACGCCGCCACGCCCGAAAAGTCCGCGCTGCCCAAAACCGAAGTAACGTCCGCGTACGTAAGTTTTCCGCTCGCGTAGGAAACGCAGGTATCCGCGATCGAGAGCATATCGCGCACACTCCCCGCCCCTGCGCGCGCGATCGCCGCCACCGCCTCGTTATCGTACGTTTTCCCGATCGAATCGAGCACGTATTTGAGCCGATCTTCGAGGTCGCTTTGGGGAATGAGCTTGAAATCGAAACGCATACACCGCGAAAGAATGGTCGCAGGGATCTTCGCCGCCTCGGTCGTCGCGAGGATAAACACCGCATGACGGGGCGGTTCTTCGAGCGTTTTCAAAAGCGCGTTGAACGCGCCCGTCGAAAGCATATGCACCTCGTCGATAATATATACTTTATACTTACCTGCTACGGGCGGATATTGTACCTTTTCACGCAGATCGCGCATTTCGTCCACGCCGTTGTTCGACGCCGCGTCGATCTCGGAAATATCGAGGTTGGAGGGATCGGCGAGCGATTTACAAGCGGCGCATTTGCCACAGGGCGAGCCGTTTATCGGGGTTTCGCAGTTGATCGACGCCGCAAAAATTTTCGCAATACTCGTTTTTCCCGTACCGCGCGGTCCGCAGAAAAGATAGGCGTGCCCGATTCTGCCCGTCGCGATCTGATTTTTCAGCACGGTTACGATATGCTCTTGGCGCACCACGTCGTCCAAGCTCGTGGGGCGGAAAGCGCGATATAGTGCCAAATACGCCATAATATGTTCCTCCGTTATTTTTTCAGTAGTTGTTGCAATTTGCGCTTACTTCTTTGAATGGCGTTATCGATGCTCTGCATCGATTTACCCGTCGTTTCGCAGATCTCCGCGCAGGTCATACCGTCCATATACATCACGACGATCTTAAATTCGAAATCGGACAGTACGCCGCTCATTTTTTGTTTGAGTTCGCGGCGATCGTCGCTTAAAATGATGAGTTCTTCGGGGCTGGGGCTACCCGACACGAACTCCCCTTCGAGTGCGGAAACGCTGGTGTTAAGAGGCTCGTTTTTCTTGCGCGCAGACGTTTTCACCGCGTCTACGATACGCCGATACACGCAAAGATACGCAAACGTTTTGAACGTACCGTTCTCCGCTTTTTTACGGTATTCCCCGATCGCCTGATACAATCCGATCATACCCTCTTGAATAAGGTCCTCCGTTTCCCCACCGACGAGGAAAAAACCGCGCGAAAGGGAGCGGACGAGATCGAGATAGCGCACGAGCAGTTCTTCCGTCGCCTTTTGATCGCCGCCCTGCGCCAAAGCGACGAGTTCTTCGTCTTTGCGTTTTGTCGTGTCGGTGATTTTCATATCCGAAACTTTCCTCATACCAAAAAACGTGGAGATGCGAGAAAGACAAGGCAAGCGCGGCTTTTTCGAGGGAGATTTACAAGTCGTAAACGAGCGAGAAAAAACGCAAGCTTAACACCGTATTTCGACGCATATACGCGTTTTTTTATAATCTTTTTCTTAAAACCTCATACGCCGCGATCCCAAGCGCCACCGAGGCGTTCAAGGAATTCACTTTTCCCTGCAAGGGCAGGGACAATACCTTATCGCATTTTTCTTTCGTCAGTCGTTTCACACCGCTATCCTCGCCGCCGACCACGAGCGCCACGTTCCCGTCGAAATTTTCGGCGTAGATATCCTCGCCGCCCGCTTCGAGCGCGTATACCCAGTAGCCGTTTTTTTGCAGCGTTTCGATCGCCTGATTGAGGTTGGGTACTTTCGCTACCTTCATATGCTCCGCCGCGCCTGCGGAAATACGTATCACACTTTCCGTTACGGACGCACTGCCCGATTTGGGAATAATCACCCCGTCTACGCCGGCGCACTCCGCCACACGGATAATACTGCCGAGGTTATGCACGTCCTCGATACCGTCGCAAAGAACGATAAAGCCCCCCTTTTCACTCTTTTTCGCCGCGATGATATCCTCGATATCGAAATACTCGTAATCGGTGGTAAACGCGATCACGCCTTGATGACGCTTGCTTTCGCTTTCCTTATCGAGCGCCCGTTTATCCACGAACTGCACGCGGATATTGCGTTTTCTCGCCTCTGCGAAAATGAGGGAAACAGAGCCCTGCGCCCCCTTTTCCAACAAAATTTTATCTATATTTTTGCCCGTTTTCAACAATTCGATAACGGCGTTTCTTCCTTCCGTTTTCATAGTTTTTCCTCTTTACGGCTTATATACTTTCTCCGCGGCTTGTCCTTTGAGCATTTCCCCGTCGGTGAGGGATAAAAGCTCCTCGATACGCGCCGATCTTTCCGTCAAATGCAAAAATCCGATCACCGCTTCAAAGCCCGTCGAGCGGTTATACTCCGCAGGAGTGGCGTGCTTGCTTTTCGTCGGTTTTTTCGCGTTCCGACCGCGACGGAACACCTCTTCTTCCTCTTCCGTCAATAGTGGCAATACCCGTTCCAAAAACGCGCTTTGCCCGCGCGCGGAAACGATCTTTGCGGCGGCGCGCTGAAATTCGGACGCTTTCCCTGCGCCCGATTTCACCAATTTTTCCCGTACCCAAAGGGTATACACGGCGTCGCCCAAAAAGGCGAGCACGACGGGATTGATCTGTTTTGCCTCGGCTTCCGTCATACCTTATATTATAGCACACGCGCGCCGAAAAGACAAGCGATTACACGCGCGTTCACGAAAGTTCGCCTGCCAAATACGCCACTACGCCTGCGGCAATACGCTCGGCAAGCTTTCTTTGCCACGCAGGACTGACAAGGAGCGCCTCGTCGGCAGGGCTGGAAAGAAAGCCGCACTCGACGATCACGGAGGGATTTTCCGTACATTCGAGCATAAAATAATTGCCCGTCGCGGCGTTTCGCGCTTTCACGCCCTCCTCGCCGTATAACTCGTTCAACTGCGCTTGCAAAGCCTTGGCGAACTTTTCTCCGTTCTCGGAGTTTTTCCTGTAAAACACTTGCGCGCCGCGCGAGGATTTGGACGGAAACAAATTCTGATGCACGGAGATCACAAGCGAGGGATCTTCCTCTTGAATGATCTCTTTGCGCTTTTGCATATCCCGTTTTTTGAACCCCTTTGCGGCGGTGTCGTAAAGCCCTGCCTCCGTTTTCCGCGTGAGCGCCACTTCAAAACCCATTTCAATCAACACCTCTTTCAAACGCATGGTGATTTCCAGATTGAGATCGCTTTCCTTGATCCCCGTGGTTTTACCCATCACGCCTCCGTCGATACCGCCGTGCCCTGCGTCTATCACGATCTTCATTTTCGAATCGGCGTCCGAAAACACCGCCTGCGGCACGTTCAACGCCCGAACGCATAACGCCACCGCCGTTATAAAACCCATCGCCACCGCCAAAACCATAGCAAAAATACTCTTTTTCATACCTTTATCGTATGCGCGAGAAAACCGAAATATGCCCCTTTCAACGCATACCTGCCCCACTCGTTTATAAAAAACGTCCGCTTTCAAACGGACGTTTTTTCCTCTTGTTTTTGCGTTTGCTCCGAGTTTACCTCCAACAACCACTCCGAATAGATCTCCCACGCGCGATCGGTAACGATCCGCCCAACTCCTGCGGCGCGGAGTTTTTTGAATTCCTCCGTACTTTCCACGCCCGAAACCTCTAACCTGCAACCGTTCATAAGGTCTATCCGCAAACGTTCGCAACCGTGAAAATACGGTATACTGAAATACTGTATGCCAAGCTCGGACGCAAGCTTTGCCACCCTACCCAATACGGGCAACGCCGCCTCTTCCACGCGTACTTTGAGCGTGGCTTTCCCTGCCGCGCGCCGCAAACGTTTGAGTTCTTTGCGTATCTCCCCGTATCGGCAACCGTCTATAAGCGACGGCGCGACGATCACGGTGATCTCGCTCGCCTTTCTCCGCACGGCAAGCCGCGTTTCGAACGCCTTGACTTTTGCAAGCGTTTCTCCCGTGCCGCCCACCACGCAATCGAGCTTTACCTTGCTCCCCGAAAGATACGTCGCCGCCTTTTCCAGCTTGGAAAGAGGGACCTTCACCGCCGATTGCCCAAGGCGTATCGCCCGATCGCACACGCGTTGGATATCCGCGCCCTCCAAAAGCGTCCCCTCGGAAACGGCGATCGCGCTTGCGACCTCGTTTTGTTTTTTACGCCGCTTATAGGCGCGATACTCCTCCGCTTCCCGTTCGGAGATCACCACGCCCTGATTATCGTTTTCTTTCGTAGGAGTTTCGTTTTGCAATGCATTTTCCTGTTCCATACTTCGATTATGCGACAAACGAACCCCTTTCATTCCACTTTTAGCCAATTTATGACAATAACGGGAAGGTATACTTTTGTTATGAACATCTCTTTTATATCCAATTTATTGACCGTTTCCCCTCTTCTGGGCATTTTGTGGCTGGTATTGCTCTTTATCGCGTGCTTTATTTGCGTACATATCACGCGACTCGTCAAATTCGGTTGGCTATACCAACGGCGGCCGTATGAAAAGCCGAAACCGCCCGAACAGACCGAGAAAAAAGCGCCCGAGAAAACCCCGAGCGCCGAACCCGTCTATTATATCGTGGAACGCAAACGCAAGACCCGTCAATCGTATAGCGAGCCGAAAGAAATACGTTTCAAATGACCGACCTATTCCCCTTTCGGCGTTTCGAATTCGCCCGTCTTGTCGTTGAACTTCTGTAAATTTCCCCCGTCCGTCCAAAGCCGTTCGAGGTGATAGAAAAGCCGCGTTTCGTCGTTGAAGATGTGTACGATCACGTCGCCGTAATCGATCACCGCCCAACGCCCGTCGCGAACGCCCTCCGTACGCGTGGGAATGAGCCCGTACTCCTTTTCGACGAACTCCTCCACCCGTTCGCCCATCGCGCGGATCTGCGGCGCGTTCGAACCGCTCGCGATAATGAAATAATCGCAAATATCCGTCTTTTCACGCACATATAGGGAAACGATATCCTTCCCCAACTTATCTGCAAGTGCCTTACACACCAAAAGCGCCAACTCTTTACTACTCACGTTTTCTGCCATATAAAAACCTCCGTTACTTTTCTTTCTGTTCGTAATATTTCAAAGCTTCAAGGGTAAGCGGATACACCGCCGCGCCCTTTTTTTGCAAATATCCTACCGTTTCTTTCAAGGCAAGGAGCAGACACTCATCAAGCGCGCCCTCGCCCTTTTTATTTTCCCAAAACGCCGCGCGTATCTTTTCCACTCCCTCGTACACGCGTTCCTCCTCCACCATGTCGGCGAGAAAGATCAGCTTTTCCAGCTCGGACATATTCTCTCGTCCGCTCGTGTGATAACGTACGGCATTCAAAATATCCTCGTCCGTTACCCCAAACTCCCGTTCCGCCAAGATCGCGCCCTCGAACTGATGCCGCACGCTTTCGGGCACTTCTCCCCATTCGTTAGGCAACGCAAACGTTCCGCGCGGCAAATTTTTCGCGCAATCGTGAAAGAGCGCCGCCGCAACCGCTTTCCGTTCGGGTATTTTCAAGCCTACCGCACGTTTTGCCGCCGTTTCCGCCACACGCAGACTGTGCGCCTTTCGGCTGTCCTTTTCCAAGCCAAGCGCCTCTTTGGCGCGCGGTATTTCGTAAAGCCCCTTTTCTTGGATATACTTTTCCACCTTTTCGCCCACGTACGCTCCGATCGGCTCGCCTGCCGCGGCAAGTACGCGTATTTTCGTAGAAGAAACGTCCGCGCCGTTGTAATGCACTACGGCGAAATCGCGCTGAAAGCGCTTAAAAAACGTCGCGCGTTCAAACGCCAACCAACCCTCTTTCTCGTTTCTCGCGCAGACCGCGAGGGTAACGTCGGCGAGAATACTTTCGGGATTTTTCCAAGTCGGGAAATCGCGCAGCATATCCGTACCCACCAGCCAAAACAGCTTTGCCTTAGGAAAAAGCTCGCGAAAATGCCGACAGGTGAGATAGGTATAGCTCACGCCGCCGCGCGCGATCTCGAAATCGCACACCTCCGCTTTTTCCACGTCCGAAAATGCAATTCGGCACATTTCCAACCGATCCTCATTGGGGGATAACGTCTTATTCGGCTTATGCGGCGGCGCAAAGGCAGGCATAATAAGCAGTCTGTCCAAAGCCAGACTGTCTATCGCCGCTTCCGCCACGCGGATATGTTCGATATGCACGGGATCAAACGATCCACCGAAAATCCCTATCCTCATACTACCATTATACTATATATTTTCGTTTTTTTCAAGTTTAGAAAGGCAAAAATCCGTCAAAAATCAAAATATGAAAAAATCAGCTTACCTTTCGGATATTCTTTTTACCTTTTTCCTCACCGGACTTTTCACCCTCTGCGTGTTCCGACACCTGAAAACACCGCTTATTCTCGCTTTCGTGCTTGCCACCGTTTGCGGACTGCTCGCCGCTTGCTCGTGCGCGGCGTTTCTCAAAAGCAAACGCAACGCCTTTCTCTTGAAACGCTCGGACGAGGCTTTGCGTCAAAAGCTTTTTCTTCATCTGCCCTTGCTCGGCGACGAGGAAAAGACCAAGCTCTTTGAAACCGCCCTTACCAACTCGCAAACCGCGGAAGTCAAACGCTGTGGTAAGCTCCGTCTACAAACGGAGGAGGCAAACTATTTCCTCCTATTCCGTTTCGCGCCCGTTACCGCCGACGAGATCGCGCGGTTGTCGCGCCTAAAAACCTCCAAACAAAAAGTGGTACTCTGCGAACGCATAGAAGAAAACGCCAAAGGACTTTGCGCCAAACTGCATATGGAAGTAAAAACGGGCGAATGGGTATTTGACTTTCTCAAATCGCAAAACGCCCTCCCAAAGCGTTTCCTCGGCGACGAGCTCCCCGAAACCAAACACAAACGCGTTTTCCGTCTTTGCTTTGCCAAAACCAACGCGCGGCGTTTTTTCGTCAGCGCCACTCTCATACTTTTAATGTCGTTGATCACGCCCTTTCCCTATTATTATCTCGTTTTCGGCGGTATTTTACTCCTCACCGCGCTCTTTATCCGTATCTTCGGTTATTCCCGTTAAATAGAGAAACGCCCTACCCATGTACGAGATGAGATCGGTCGCAACGAGGGAATACTCCCCGATATCTTTCACGGCGATCTCCGCCGCCTTTCCGACGAGATACGCCCCCAGCCTTGCCCCGTCAAAGCCCGAAAGCCCCGTTGCGCAAAGCCCTGCGATCACGCCCGAAAGCACGTCGCCCGTGCCGGCTTTGGCTTGTCCCGAATTACCCGTTTCATTGCGCGCCGCCCCGTTTTCATTTGCGATCACCGACACGGCGCTTTTCAACAAAACGGTGATCTTATGCTTTTTCGCAAACGTACTCGCGTCTTCGCCCGTCAGGCGCGAAAACTCCTTGATATGCGGCGTGATCACCACGTCGCATTTTTTTCGCGCGAAAATTTCCGTCAGCTCTCCACCGCAAAACGCCGCCAACGAATTGAGCCCGTCGGCGTCCAAGATCAGCTTTCCTTCGTAATGCCCGATCAACCAAACCGCACACCGCGCCACGTCCTCCGAAACGCCCATGCCCATACCGTACGCGATCGAATCATAGGCGAGCAACCCCTCCCACAATTCTCTGTGAAACGCAAACGGTTTTAATAACACCTCGGGCGCTTTCAATATATAATAGGGCAAAATATTTTCGGGCACGAATAGAGTCGTATACCCCACGCCCGTACGCAGACAGGCCGCCGCCGCAAGATACGCCGCGCCCGTATATTCCTTGCTCCCTGCCACGATCGCCGCTTTGCCGTAACAGCCCTTGTGCGAATCGCGCTTACGTTTGGGGAGTAGCGCCGCCATTTCCGCGGCATATTGTTTTTCTTTCATATGTTTCACCTCACACGCAAGGAAATTTCCGCGGCGGCAAACCTGCGTTTCTCGCCGTCCACGCTCGCCCAAAGACCGCCCCTTTCGTCCACCGAAAGCAAGACCGCTTTCACTCGCTTTTCCCCTACCAAAAGCTCGACTTCCTCGCCCAGCCAGCCTAAATGTCGCGCGTATTTTTCCGCAATATTTTCCTCGCAAAGGAATTTGACGAGCAAGCTTTCCACTTCCTCCACCGCAAACCGCTTTCCCGACTCCGCAAAAATCGTCGTGGCGATCTCTAAAAGCTCTTCGGGCAATTCGTTATACACGTTCAAACCGACCCCTACCACCGACGAGGCGATCGTATTCCCCGAAAGCGCGTTTTCAATGAGTACGCCGCATATCTTTTTCCCGTTCACGAACACGTCGTTTGGCCACTTGATTTTCGGTTGCAATCCAAGCGTAACGAGCGTTTCGCATACCGCCGCCGCCGCGCTTTGCATGATCAAAAAGGCGTTTGCGGAGGGAAAATCCTTATAAAAGGTCAGCTTGGATAAATACACGCCCCCCTCGCGCGAGGAAAAACTTCTGCCTTTCGTTCCCCTGCCGCCCGATTGCTTCCTTGCGACCACGAGCAGATCCTCGCCCAAGCCCCGACGCGCTTTCGCATACTCGTTCGTAGACTCCGTTTCCTCTAAAAAAATACGTTTCATCTCATACCTGCCCTATTCGTCCGTATCGCCGAGCGTGGAAAGCGCTGCTTTTGCCACCTCGTAATCAAAGCCCTTACCCATCAAATACCGATAGGCTTTCGCAAGCGTTTCTCTATCGCAAGTTTTGCCGCGCATATACTTTTCGAGCATACGCCTTGCCGCGATCTCCTGCGTTTCGCCGTTCAATCCTTCGAGCGCCCCTTCGATATCCTCGTCCGACACGCCTTTGGCTTTTAGTTCCATGCGTATCAGCTTGCCGCCCTTTTTATTCGCGGCAAAGCCCACGTAGTCCTTGGCGTATTCGCTATCGTCCAAAAATCCGTAATCGTACATTTTATCGATGACGTAATCGCAGACTGCGCCCAAATACCCTTTACTTGCGAGGTGATCGCGGACCTGTTTTTCCGTTTTTTTGACGGCGGAAATAAAATACAGTGCCTTATCGAGCGCGGTATTCTTTTCGCTTTCAAGCTGCATTTCGGATAATTGCTCCACAGAAACGACCTGTCCCACTTTCAAACGGTTTTTCACCACCGTTTCCAAGGTCATACCGCAATAAAACCGTCCGTCTATATAAATATTACACCGCCGCTTATCTTTCACTTGCGGCGTGATCGCCGTGATCTCGTTCAAATTCTTTTCCCTCCGATTGCTTTTTATTGTAGCACGTCTTGCATAAAATGTCAATAAAAAAGCTCCCATTTCCACCCCGTCATTCTGAACGCAGTGAAGAATCTCACTCCGCCCCACCTTGTCAACGATTTTTTACGCAAGAAAATAAATAAACCGCTTTTCAATCCGTTTACAAACGCACAAAAATATGTTATAATATAAATATCAAATTCCAAGGAGTAAAAATGATGAAATACCATACCGTAGACTTACAAGGCTTTGAGGCGCAACTGCCCATTCTGCCCTTACCCAGCGGCATTTCGATCGCCTTTTTCAATCTGCACGGCGACAGCGCGCTCACCGAGTATTGCGCGAAAAAATTAGCCCCGCTCGTCGCCGATTGCGACGTACTCTTGACCGCCGAATCCAAGGGCTTACAGCTCACCCATTGCGTGGCGCGCGAGCTTGGACAAAGATATTACGCGGTGGCGCGTAAGAGTAAAAAACTGTATATGCAGGATGGTATCGAGCTGACGATCGAATCGTCGATCACCACGGGCAAGGCGCAGACCTTCTATTTATCCAAGCACGATGCGGATCTTCTCAAAGGCAAAAAAGTAGGTATCGTGGACGACGTAGTTTCCACGGGCGCGTCGCTCAAAGGTTTGGAGGCGCTCGTTGAAAAGGCGGGCGGTATCGTGCATAAAAAGGCGTTCGTGCTCGCAGAAGATACCGCGGCAGATCGGAAAGACGTGGTGTTTTTGGCAAAGATCCCCATTTTTCTTTGATTTTCCATAAAATTCCGACGGCGTTTACCCAAAACGCCGTTATTTTTATAATAAATAACTTGCATTTTCCGTGAATATACGATATAATAAATGACGGTATTATTTTTTAAGGAGAATTAACAATGCGAGCCTTTTTAGGTAAACTTTTCACTCTACTTCTCGGTATTATTATCGGTGTTATCGCAGGCATCGGCGGACTCGTCGGCGCAGGCTATCATATCGTTACCAAAGTCAAGCTCAAAGACGCGGCGGACTCGATCGGCGGCTTGACGGGTTTGGAGATCCCCGTTTCCGAATTCCTCTCGGACGCGTACGCCGAAAACACCGTCCTGTATCTCGTCGAGGGTATCGGCGCGGCGGCGCAAAAGATCGGCGACGGCACGGGTACGCTCAACGACCTCAAAGAAATTTCCCCGTTTATCGAAACGCTGATCGCAGGCGACGGCGAGGGCGGTCTTGTGCAGACCTTACAAGGGTACGGCTTCGACGTTACGGTGGAAGATTTGATGAGCA
The DNA here is from genome assembly GCA_017463025.1 of Clostridia bacterium. Taxonomy (GTDB): domain Bacteria; phylum Bacillota; class Clostridia; order Christensenellales; family Borkfalkiaceae; genus Scatosoma. Next base: position 24,520 of record JAFTPZ010000039.1, on the reverse strand, counting down.
AATACATAGTCAAGAAAACGCAAACGGAGGGCTTTGACGGGCAATACCTCACCGATTATCTTATGCTGCAAGTCAACGACCTGCCTCTTGGCAAAGTAATCTCTATGTTCGGTTTTCAGGGTAACGACCTGATCACCGCGCTTTGTTACGGCGTGGAGGGCGTGGATTATCAGATCGTAGACGGCGAATACGTGATGCTAGGCGACAGTACGCCGCTCACCTTGGGCGAACTGCTCGGCGGCGATATCAACGCGCACTTGAACAAGCTCCCCCTCGACGCGCTCGTGGCGATCGACACCACGGACGCGGTAATGTGTGCGCTTGCGTACGGCGCGTCCCACCGCTATACGATTGTGAATGAAAAGGTGGAAATGAATCCGCTGTTCTACCTCTACGACGGCGCGACGTTTACCGACGATAACGGCAACGCGCTCGAATTGCAGGGCGAGCCGATCGCGGTAGAGAACGAAGAAAACGCTTACATGATCATCCTTTCGGACGGCACACAGCAGCTTGTGAAAAAGGCGGACGAGGACAGTAAATACAACGTGTTCACGACGGACGAAACGCCGCAGCTCGTTTATTTCCCGAAAACGCTCGTCGGGGATCTGAACGGCAGCTCGGCGGATATTATCGACCAGATCACCTTAAAGGACGCGTTGAATATCACGGAGAGCTCCCATTCGGTACTCTATGCGATCGCTTACGACGGCGAAACGCCGCGCACGATCGGCGATCTTCGTAAAAACAGCGCGGAGGTCATCAACGGCATTTCCCTCGTCGATCTGATCCCTGCGGACACGGACGACGCGGTGGTTATGTATCTCCTCTACGGCAAAGAAAACGTACACTACGCGATCGACCCGACCACGCAAGAAATCACGATGCTGAAAAAGCGCGTGGCGGTCTATAACGGCGACGTATACGACGAATACGGCGACCTCATCACGGGCGCAACCGCAAACGGCACGATGAGCTACACGATAGGCGAAACGACCTACGACCTCCTTTCTTCGTCCGAGCTCGGCACGATCGAAGTCAAGGTCGGCACGGACAGCGTTCAAGCCACCCTTTACTACGTACAAAACGGCGGTAAGGACGTATATTACGAGCCCACCACCGTCAAGGATATGCAGGATTCGTCCTTGCTTTCCAACCTCACGAAGAGATTGACGCTCAACGACGTCATGGAAGTAGGCGATCATAAAATCCTCAAACATTTGGCAGGCGAGGCGATCGACGACTTGCCCGACGCGATCAATAATCTGTCCATCGACGCCGCGTTCGGCGACCATTTCTATTACAGAACGTATAACCCCACCACAGGCGCGTACGCCTCCTATCGCGAAAACGGCAATCACGAGCCTATCGATCAGAACGGCAACGTCGTCGAGGGAGTATACCTCGTAGATATTAACGGTAATAACGTGGACTACGATAACGACGGTATCGTTTCGCGCGACGAGGCGGATAACGCGCTCACGGGTACTTGGAAATACCTGCTGATGGAAAGAAAGTCCGACGGTACGTTCTCGATCAATCACCACCACACGCTCACGGAAATGGACGATATGATGGACTATATGTCGAACAACGTGCACGACGCGTCCATTCGCGAGCTCAAACTCGACGGGATCGTCAAAGACCTCGACGACGAAACGATCGATCGCGCGATCATGACGAGCGTACTCGGAAACGAGATCACCATCAAAGATAAGCCCGTAAGCGACTACGGCACGACGATCGGCGATCTGACGGTCGAAGAGCTGATGCTTTATATGAGCGAAATCCTCGAACTTCTGCCTTCCGCATAAAAAAGCAAGAAATTATTGGAAATACGCGCAAAATCGATTGACTAATCGCACAAAATAGTCTATAATATCTCTACACGGCTGTAAAAGAGCCGATTTAACCTTGCATATCGGAGGATATGCCGAATAAGACCAGGAGGTGAAAAAGTATGGCTAAATACGAAATGCTTTATCTGATCAACAACGATCTGACGGACGAAGCAAAGGACGCGAAGATCGCGAAGTATGAGGACGTCGTAAAAGCGATGGGCGGCGCTATCGTATCCACGGACAAGTGGGGCACGAAAAAGACCGCATACCCTATCAACTTCAAGAACGAAGCGTACTATGTGCTCATGACGTTCGAAGCAGACGGCAAAGTTGTGGAAGAGTTGAAACGTGTTGCAGGCATCGACGCAGACGTTGTAAGACGTTTGATCACGAAGCTCAACTGATAGGAAGGGAAAATTTATGAACAAAGTATTTTTAATCGGAAACTTAACGCGCGATCCTGAACTTACGGAAACGGCGTCGGGCGTGGCGGTATGCCACTTCTCGATCGCGGTAAACCGTAACTATTCGTCGCAAGACGGCGAACGCCAAACGGACTTTTTTAACTGTACCGCATGGCGCTCTACCGCGGAAACGGTCGCACGTTACACCAAGAAAGGCAACAAGGTTGCCGTGAGCGGTAGCGTTCAGCTCCGCAACTACGAGGATAATCAGGGCGTAAAACGCACCGCCGTGGATATTATCGTGCAGGACGTAGAGTTCCTCACGCCGAAAACGGCAGGCGATTCGTTCGACGAGGCAGACGAAGCTCCTCGCGCGAGCGCACCCAAGCGCAAACCCGTGTTGCAGGCAATGGACGACGACAGCGACATTCCCTTTTAGTAGTAAAGGGAGAGAATTTTAACAAGGAGTAAACGGAAATGGAAGAGAAAGCACCCGTAAAAAAGGTATTCAAGAAAGCACCCCGTAAAAAGGTATGCGCGTTCTGTCAGGAAAAACTCGACGCGATCGATTATAAAGACGTGAACCGTTTGAAGAAGTTCATCACGGAGGGCGGCAAGATCCTCCCTCGCAGAATGAGCGGCACCTGCGCGGCGCATCAAAGACTTCTCGCAACCGCTATCAAGCGCGCGAGAATCGCGGCACTTCTCCCCTTCAAAGGCGAGTAAGTTCAAATGAAAAGTTAAATCCCGAGGATTTCTCCTCGGGATTTTTTATTAGAAAATACTTAAATCCAACGTTTTACTTAACCCTTCCAAAGCCTTTATACCGGCTACGCTATTCCCTTTTTTATCCAATGCAGGCGAATAAACGCCGATTCCCATACGATTTGGCGCAACAGCCATAATGCCGCCTCCCACGCCGCTTTTCGCCGGTATCCCCACTTTCAGTGCAAACTCCCCCGAACCGTCGTACATACCGCAAGTCATCAAAACAGCGTTCACGTATTTTGCATATTGGGCGGAAAAAATCCTTTCTCCCGTTTTTTGATTTTCGCCGTGATTTGCAAGGAGAAACGCAATATTTGCAAGATCGACGCAATTCACTTTTATCGAACAGACGCGGAAATAAAAATCAACCACCTCTTCCACATCGGCATCTATCATATTATACGCCTTTAACATATAAGCCAGCGCGCGATTTTTATTACCGGTGTTTTTTTCCGACAAATATACCTTCTCGTCTATTTCCAAGGTCGGATTATCGGTGATTATTTTTGTCATTTCCAATAATCGCGAAAACTTTTCCTCGTAAGAACGCCCACGTATCAAAGTACAAAGCGCGATCGCTCCCGTATTGATCATAGGATTGATATGCTCCCCCGTCAAAGCCTGATCGCTGTAATTAAACGCGTCGAAAGGTTTGCCCGTCGCCTCTACGCCCACCAAGGCGCGTACGCGCGCAATATCCGTATCCGTCAACGCCATAAGCAGAATGATCGGTTTAATAATACTTTGTATGGTAAACGGAACGTTATAATCACCAAGACAATATCTTTGATTATCGTTTGAAAGCACGCAAACGCCGAAATTATCGGCATTTGCTTTCGCAAGTTCGGGAATATAATTCGCCACAGCCCCCTCTTTTATAAATCGGCGACTGTCTTCGAGTATGTTTTTGAGCAAGGCTTCCATATGAGTTTCGTTCTTACTTATCGAATTTTTCGTCGTACTGCGGTTGCCCGATAAAGCCCACCTGCTTGAACGCGTCGAAATCTTTACGCACGTAATAATCGATATACGTCGCGATCATTTTCGCCGTGATCTGATATCCCATCGGGTTGAGATGCCCCACGTGCCCTCCGAATTTTTGATAAAACTCCTCGTCGTACACAGGCGCGTATTTATGCAGATCGATCACGTATGAATAGGGAATTTTTTCCGCCAACGCATACAAGAATTCCGCGTGCTTTATCTTTAACTCCTTTCTTCGCTCGTCGTCGCGCGTTTGCTTGGGCATCGTAACGAAGAAGAACCGTGCGTGCGGCTGTATGGCTTGGTAATGTTGCACGATCGCGGTGTACGCCCCCACGAACGTTTCAAGGTTATTATTGCGGAAATTTTCAAAATCCACGTCGTCAAACGAACCTACCTCCCTGCCGCGATTGAGCAGGTCGTTCACGCCGAGCGCGATCACGTATGCCTGACACGTCTTGCTTTGCTCCCAAGCGCCGCATACGTCCGCAAAACCGGTCATAAACTGATTCGCCGTCATACCGCCGCGCGAGAAGTTGAACACCTCCGCGCCTGTCATACGCGCGATAAACTGTCCCCACGAATACTCGTAAAAATCGTGATAGGAGTGCGAGCCGTCCTCTTTCAACGCCTCGAATTCCCCCGAAGCAAGAGAATCGCCCACGCAGGCGATACGCCTGAAAATCGCCGTAAACCCGCCGTCGTCGAGCAATTTCTCCAACGGGTTTTCGTTTTTAACGTCAAAATCTTTCCATTCCATAATGACACCTCGGTAAAGTAATTGAAACAGCCCTCGGCAACTGCCGAGGGCTGTTTCTTGGTGCACCGTAAGAGGTTCGAACTCCTAGCCTTCGGTTCCGTAGACCGACGCTCTATCCAGTTGAGCTAACAGTGCGTTTGCGCTCTATAATGAATCCTCTCATCAAAGCGCTTATATAGTATAGAATTTTTTTTTGCTTTTGTCAACTGTTTTTGTGTGGGTTTTTATGAATTTTCGGAAATTCTTTTTATTCTCACATCAACAGCGCCGCCGCGCCCAAAAGCCCTGCAAGGTTTCCAAGCTCGGCAATCAAAATAGGCACTTGCGGTCCGAGCGTACCTGCAAACAAATCACGATCGAGCAACTTTTGCAAGGGCTTGACGAGGTTATCCCCCTCCGCGCACACGCCGCCGCCCAGAATGATCGCCTCGGGACGGAAAATATTCGCAAAATTTGCCAGTCCGCAAGCAAGATGCTCGATATAATTATCCACCACCGCTTTGGCGTATACGTCCGTATCCTTATACGCAAACGCCGTCGCACCGTCCACGTTATCGAGCGAACCGATCTCCCACATCTTACTATCCTTATGCGTCTTCATCGCGCGTTTGGTGTCGCGAATGAGCGCAGTTGCCGAAGCGTACGCCTCCAAACACCCCTTTCTGCCGCAAGTACAAGGCTCGCCGCCGAGCACGATCGCGCTGTGCCCCAGCTCCGCGCCTGCCGATTTATTTCCCTCGATCAGCTTTCCGTCCGCAACGATACCGCCGCCCACGCCCGTACCGAGCGTGATCATCACCGCGCTTTCGTAATTTTTCGCCGCACCGAACTTGACCTCTCCAAGCGCCGCCACGTTCGCGTCGTTGGCGATCTTCACGGTCAATCCCGTCCGCGCGGAAACGCTTTCTCCGATACGGAAATCTTTCCATTCGAGGTTGTTGGAATAAATGACCGTGCCCGCCTTACTGTCGATCATCCCGGGAACGCCCATACCGATCCCCACGATCGCCGATTTTTGCAAGCCCTGCCGCGAGATGAGCGTTTCCACGAGCGCGGCGATATTCTCCGCAACGCCCTCCGCGCCCTTTTCACGCTCGGTCGGCGTTTTATCCGAAAGGAGAATTTTTCCCTTTTCGTCTACGATACCGCCCTTGATAAACGTACCGCCCAGATCGATACCTACGTAATATTTTTTATCCGTCATAATACACTCCTCCGTTTTATAGATCGAATGCGATCGCCGTAACGTCGTCGGAATACTTTCCTCCGCAGAAGACGGTGAGCGCCGTTTTCAGTTTTCCGATAAAATCCTCCGCGCCGTGCGATTGCAACAACACGCTCTCCGCGCGTTCTATCCCGAACAACTCGCCCTTGACGTTGGCACATTCGGTAACGCCGTCGGTGAGCAGAACGAGCAGATCGCCGTGCTCATACGGCAATTCCCTCTCGGCGTATGCAAAGCCTTGTATCCAGTTGGAAATGGGGGGCGCAGGCGATTCGATCTCGTTGATCCCCTCGCTGTTTTTGAGCAAGATGGGCGCGTTATGCCCTGCCATCGTATACCGCAATTTTTTCGCCTCTTTATCCACGCGCACCGCCGCCACGGTGATATACGAACGTTCGTCCTGATCGAGCTCGGCAAACTTCGCGTTGAGCTTTTTTAGCGCCTTGGCAAGATCGGGCTCTTTGCGGTCAAACCCCGCTTTCACGAACGCCGAAAGCATACCTGCGGAAATACCCTTTCCCGAAACGTCGGCAAGCACGCCGTACGTTTGTCCGCCGAGCTCGTACACGTCGGGCAGATCGCCGCCCACGCCCAGACAGGGGATATACGTATACGCATACGGCACGCCGCCCATACTCTTTCCGGCAGGGAGCAATCGTTGTTGCATACGCTTTGCCGAGAGCATTTCCCGTTCCATTTCCGTTTGGAACGTACCGTCGGTCAGTCCCAAAAACAGTTTACCCTTTTTATCCACGGGCAATATCCGAATGCGCACGGAAATTTTATCCGTTCTGTCCGCGCGTTTTAAGGTGGTGTGTATCGTTTCTTCCTGTTCGCTCTTGGTTTCGACGGCGGCTTGCATCACGCGCAAAAAGGCGCGCGCGCTCACCCCCTTTTTCGTGCCGTCGGAAAAGGAACGCCGAAACGCCGCGTTCGTGAATTTCACGCGCAGCTTACGATCGAACGCGAACACCCCTTGCGGCATTCGGTCTAATATTTTTTTATACGTTCCGTTGAGCATACCCATTTATCTGTAAAATTTCAAGCCTCCGTGGACGGAAACGTCGAACGTCAAGTTTTTATATAACTCCCCGTCGAGCTGCACCGTACACGGCTGTTTGGGGATAAATTTCAATTTTTCGCAAAGAAAATGCTTGGTGAGGGGATATTCGAGTATCTTTCCTTTCATCAGCTGTAAGAACGCCTTGATGATCTTCATCTTACCGCCGATACAATCGACGATCACGGCGTTCAGTTTTCTATCCGCAACCTCCGCCGTAGGACAAATACGTATCCCTCCGCCAAATTGCGAGCCGTTGCAAGCCGCCGCGATCAGCACGTCGCGCTCCTCTAAAACCCCTTCGCTTTCGATCTGTACTTTAATGCCCTTGAACGCAAACAGACTTTGCACGAGCGAAAGCAGGTATTTGATCTTCCCTTTGAGTTTTCCCGTTTTGCAGCGTTCCAAAACGTCCACGTCCATACCGATCCCCGCCACGTTCATACAGCGCACGCCGTTCACTTCCAGATAATCAGTCGGCTTCGCCTCGCCGTGAACGATCAACTCCGCGGCTTTCGTAGGGTCTAACGGTAGCGCGATCTTTTCGGCAAAATCGTTGCCCGTACCCGAGGGGATCAGTCCGAGATGACACAAAGTAGGATCGGCAAGCCCGTTCAATACCTCGTGCAGCGTTCCGTCGCCGCCGTGCGCCACGATCTCCGTTTCCCCTGCCGCCGTCAGCTCTTTGACGATACGCGTCGCGTCCCTTTCACTCCGCGAAAGATGCGTTTGAAAAATCGCGCCGTTTCTTCGGAACACGTTTTCGATGAGTTCGAGATTTTTCTTGGCTTTGGTTTTTCCTGCCGTGGGGTTGGAAATAATATGATACTTTTTCATTCGTTTTTCCTTTGTAAAAAAAATTTTACTAAATATATTATATAACACTTTTACAAGAATTGCAATTTATTTTCGATTTTGATATACTGTTATTATAAAAAATTTTTGTAAAAGGAGGGCGTATGCGAGAAATTTTACCGAAAAATCTGTTTCTTCTTGCCGAAAACTGTCCCACGCCCCTCTATGTGGTAGGCGGCAGCGTACGCGACTATCTCGCCTCGCTCACCCCTTTGACCGCCGTTTACGACTTCGATCTCTGCGCGCCTCTGTCTGCGGACGACTTCGTTGCGATCGCGCAAAAAAGCGGACTTTCCGTGCGCGCCGTGTATAAAAACACAGGTACGGTCAAATTACGGGATACTACGGGCGCGGACTACGAATACAGCTGTTTCCGTTCGGACGAATACGTTCGCGGCTTACACGTTCCTGCCAAGATCACGTTCACGGAGGATATTTCCTTGGACGCGCGCCGTCGCGATTTCACCGTCAACGCGATCTATTACGATATAAAAACGGGCGAATACGTCGATCCCTTGGACGGCGTACGGGCGGTAGCGGAAAAGCGACTTACCACCGTCGCGCCCGCAAAAAAGGTATTTTCGGAGGACGGACTGCGCCTTATGCGCCTTGCGCGACAAGCGGCAACGCTGGGCTTTACGCCCGATAACGAGTGTCTTTGCGGCGCTATGGAGCACGCGGAGCTGATCAACGATATCGCTCCCGAACGGATATTTGCCGAGCTGACCGCGATCCTTTCCGCCGATCAAAAATACGGTGTAACGGGTGGGCATTATCAAGGCTTGCGCTTGCTCGATACCACGCGCGTGCTCGATCGTATCCTGCCCGAGCTCACGTTGGGCAGAGGTATGTCCCAGCGCGCCGATTTCCATAAATACGACGTTTTGGAACATTCCCTGCGCGCCGCGTATTACGCCGCACCGTCCGTGCGCCTTGCCGCGCTGTTGCACGACGTAGGCAAGCCCTTTTGCACGCTTCGCGACGGTAATTCTCACGCGCACCCCGAGGAGGGCGCAAGGCTGACGCGCGAAATTTTAACGCAGCTCAAAGCCCCGAAAAAAACGATCGAAGAAACCGCCCTGCTCACAGCGTTGCATATGTACGATTTCGACTGCAAAACGGGCGAAAACAAGCTCCGCCGTTTCTTCGTGGCGCACGCCTCCGTGTTGGATAAACTCCTGCTTTTGAAACAAGCGGACTTCTCCGCCTGCATGGACGATACCTCCACCGCCCCCACCTTCGCGCGTTGGAAAAACCTTTTGGAAAAGCTACACGCCGAACACGCACCGCTGACCTTGAAAGAACTCGCGATTTCGGGAAAAGACCTGCTTGATTTGGGGATCGAACCCAAACAGATCGCGCAAACATTGCAAGCGTTGCTGTTGCACTCCGTAGTCAATCCGCAAGACAACGTAACCGAGCGTTTGAAAAAACTCGCCGTAAAGATTTGAAAACCGCCGACGAAAGTCGGCGGCTATTTTTTTACGGCAGATCCCAGCCCAAACTTCTCTCCACGGCCCTATGCCATTTTTCGAGCTTTTCCGTACGCTCCGCCTCCGACATATTCGGCGCGTAGCGACGATCGATCTTCGCCAAAGCGCGCGCCTCGGCTTTGTCTTTCCACGCGCCCACGGTAAGTCCAGCAAGCGTAGCTACGCCGAGCGCGGTCGTTTCGTGCGTCAACGGCTTGACCGTCTCCGCGCCGAGTATATCCGCTTGAAATTGCATCAAAAATCCGTCGCGCGACGCCCCTCCGTCCACTTTCAAGGCTTTGAGGGCAACGCCCGTATCGCGCTCCATCGCCGCCACGAGATCGGCAGACTGATAGGCGATCGATTCCTGCGCCGCACGGATAATATGCTCCCGTTTCGTACCGCGCGTGATCCCGAAGATCGAGCCGCGCGCATACATATCCCAATAGGGCGCGCCGATACCCGTAAACGCAGGCACGATATACACGCCGCCCGTGTCGGGAACTTTTTTCGCGTAATACTCCGCGTCGCGACTGTCGGTAAAAAAGCGCATTTCGTCGCGTAGCCATTGAATGACCGCGCCACCGATAAACACGCTTCCCTCGAGCGCGTATTGTGGCTTTTCTCCTTGCAAGGTCGCCGCCACCGTCGTAAGTAACCCGTTTTCACTATACGGCCGTTCGTTCCCCGTATTCATAAGCAAGAAACAGCCTGTACCGTAGGTGTTTTTCGCTTCGCCCTTTTCAAAACAGCCCTGCCCGAACAAAGCGGCTTGCTGATCGCCTGCCACGCCTGCGATCGGTACGTGCACGCCCCCGATATTCGCTTGCCCGAACACGCTCCCCGAGCTTTGTACTTTGGGTAGCATAGAACGCGGCACGTTAAAAAGCGACAATAATTCGTCGTCCCAATCCAGCGTATCGATATTAAACAGCATCGTCCGCGACGCGTTGGTATAGTCCGTCGCGTGCACTTTCCCGTCCGTCAATTTCCAGATCAGCCACGTATCCACCGTACCGAATAACAGCTCGCCGCGCTCGGCTTTTTCGCGCGCGCCCGAAACGTTGTCGAGAATCCACTTGATCTTGCTCGCGGAAAAATAGGCGTCTGGGATCAACCCCGTCTTTTGACGGATCATCTCCCCAAAGCCGCGGTTTTTCAGATCGACGATCTGTTCGGCGGTGCGGCGACATTGCCACACGATCGCGTTGTACACGGGCTTACCCGTATTCTTATCCCAAACGACCGTCGTTTCGCGTTGGTTGGTGATCCCGATCGCGGCGATATCACGCGGCGAAATACCGCTCTTTGCCACGACCTCCATCATCACGCCGTATTGACTGGACCAAATATCGAGCGGATCGTGCTCCACCCAGCCCTCGCGCGGATAAATTTGCGGAAATTCACGGGCGAGAATGGAAACGATCTCCCCGTTCCCGTCCACCACCGCCACACGCGAGCTCGTCGTGCCTTGATCTAACGCTAATATGTATTTCATCTTTCCCCCACCTACCGTTTACAACGTCGATACGGTTATTCCGTCCTCTATCGAAGTTTCGTAAAAGCTTGCTTTATAGCCGATTTCTTCGGCGTACGCCGTGCCTACGCGACGGATAAATCCGTCCACGGCGTCCTTTTTAACGATGGAAATAACGCAGCCGCCAAACCCTGCGCCGATCATACGCGCCCCCAAGCACTCCGTTTCCTTTCTGGCGAGCGCGGAAAGGGTGTCGAGCTCCTTGCCCGTAACCTCGTAGAGATCGCGCAAACTGTAATGACTTTCGTTGAGTAAACGTCCAAGCTCTTCCAGATCGCCCGATTTCAAAGCGGAAACCGCCTTATTCACGCGGTCGCATTCCATCACGACGTGCTCCGCGCGCTTTGCCACCACGCCCGAAAGCAAATACTTCACTTCCGCAAATTCCTTGGGTGAAAGCTCGGCAAGACAGGAAATCTCTTTCACCGTACGAATGGTTTTAAGCGCCGTTTCCACTTCTTGTCGACGCACGTTATATTTGCTTTCCACAAGGTTGTGCGGCTTGTTACAATTCGCCACGACAAGACGGTAATCGCCAAGCTTTAAGGGTACGTATTCGTAAGAAAGGGTCGAGCAATCGAGCAACACCGCGTGGTCTTTCTTACCCATTGCGGAAGCGAATTGATCCATACTACCGCAATTCACGCCGGCGTATTCGTTCTCCGCCTTTTGCGAAAGCAAAGCGATTTCCACTTTATCGTAGGGCACGCCTGCGTATTCGTAGAGCGCGACGGCGGTAGCGACCTCGATCGCCGCCGACGAAGAAAGTCCGCTGCCAAAGGGCACGCTGCAGTCGTAATAAAGATCGCAACCTACAAGCACGACTCCCTTTTGTTGCATAACGTACGCCACGCCCGCCTGATAATTTCCGATCTTCAAAGCGCGGTAGCTATCGAGCGCGTTTATATCCAACTCCACAACCCCCTCGATACCGCGAAACGCCAGACGTATCTTGTTTTCGCCCGTTTTTCTGCCGTAGATATTGCAACGCAAATTCAGCGCGGCAGGGAACACCTTACCGCCGCAATAATCGACGTGTTCGCCGATCACGTTAATACGCCCAGCCGCGGTAAACAGCTCCTCCGCCGTTTTTCCAAAGGCATTTTCAAACGCCTGCATTGCCTGTTCTTTTTCCATAAGTACACCTCTCAAAATCCTCTTATTTGTGATAATCATTATACACTACCGCGACGGTTTTGTCAATCCTACGAACGCCTTTTTCGCTATTTCTTTTTCTTCATTGCGAGCGAAACAAAGTGTAGCGCGGCGATCTTTCTCACTCCGCCATTGTGAACGCAGTGAAGAATCTCTCTCCTATCGCGGCAACAAACCCAAAAGCGCGGCGATCCCAACGACCGCCGCACTTTTTCCCTCATCTTTTATCTTTTATCTACTCTTTATACGTCCACGTGGCATTCTGCAAATCGCCGTTCGATTCGAGAATTACGGGCTTTTCACTCTCTTTGCCGTTATACTCCACAAATCGTAAACTTTGGCAATCCCAAAAAGCTTGCAAGTTGATCACTTCCAACGTCGAGGGCAACGTAATTTTTTCCAACCCGCTACACGCGATAAACGCCGAATTATCGATAATTTTCAATCCCTCCGGCAAAACAATTTCTTTTAAGGAGGTACACCAAGAAAAACACTCGTTACCCATATACTCTACCGCTCCTAAAAACTCCACTTTTTCCAAAGCGTAAGCATAGGAAAAGGTTTGTTGTTCAAGCCTCTTGACTCCCTTTGGGATCGCGATCGATTTTAGATTTTTACATACGGAAAACGCTCTCTCTCCAAGTAATACCAAATTTTCGGGCAAAATCACCTCTTCCACTTGTGCATATTCAAAACCGCACGCCGCTATTTCCACTACCGTTTTCGGTACAGTATAGCTCTTTCTCGTATTCCCCATCGGGTAGGAGATCAACTTCGTTTGCGCCTTGTCGAAGATAACGCCGTCTGCCGACGAATACGTCGTATTCTGCGTACTCACCGTATACGCAGACAACGCCGTGCACCCTATAAAGGAATTACCGTAAAATTCCCGTACGCTCGCCCCTAAATATGCGGTTTCAAGCTTTTTGCAATCTTGAAACGCAGTCTGTTCTATTTTGTATACGCTTTCGGGCAACACGAGCGCAATGATCCCCGTTTTTTCAAACGCACTACTCTCGATCGTTTGCAGACCTTCGCCAAACACCACTTCTTGCAGATTCGCGCAATTTTGAAAAGCGCATTGATCAATCACTTGCACCCCAGAAGGCAAAACGATCTTTTGCAACGTCGCGTTATCCCTGAAACTTCTGTATCCGATCTTAACGACGCGTTTTCCGTCCACTTCTTCGGGGATCACGATCTCCGTCGCCGTTGAATAGGAAACGATCACCGTTGCCGTGCCGTCGTCTTGGAACATATATATTATATCGTCTTGAAAATAATAATTTTCCATACCGTACAGCGTATAGTTATGCCCGTAAGTAGCGTTTTCCATAAAGATAAACCGCAACATATCCACGTATTGCCTTTCATATCCGTTTGGCATAAAATAAAATATATATTCATTGTTATGCAGAAGCCGCGCCGCACCGTCACGGTAAGCCGCGCCCAATTTCGGTTCGATATTTCCTACGTATCCATACCCTTCGTTGGTATCGCAAAATCTCAAGTTTATTTGATAAACGAAATTATGAATAACACCGTATCCACTCGTATGTACGACAGTCCCGTCCCTCAAATAATAACTTTCCCCGTTGAAATCAAATATACCCGTATCGTACAAGCGATAATCCATTCCGTCGGGAACAATAGTATTCAGCCCGACCGCAAAAGAAACGCGGATATCTCCTTGTACCGTTGCGCTGTTTATATCAAATTCGTTCCAAGTCGGATCGAAAAACATTGTTTTTCCGTCCACGTACGCCACCAACCAAGCGTGATGGGAATCCAAGTTCGTGCCCCAAAGCGACTGCTGAAATACGTCTTTTATTGTGGTAGAATTAGGGATATGGCAGATACCCGAAACCACCTCCGACATAATCCCCACGCCCGCAAGCATATCGTGCATTAAGAAAGTATATCCGCCGCATACGGCTCTGCGTGTTTCAAAAATCTGCTCGCACGTATAAAATAACGCGTCCATATCATACTCGATATTGTCTACGAGCCAATCGAAAATAACGCGCGTTTTTTCCAACTCGGTAGAACACCCTTTTGTCAGATCGATCGCAAAATTTTTTATCGTCTGATAATTCGAAAGTTGGGCGATCGGATAGAGCATTTGCGGCACGGAATCGTTTTTCACGATCGTTTCAAACATATCCGTCGCCATTTCTTTTGCTCTTTGATGAGAAAGGTCCGCATATTCGGCAATCGTAATATTCGGATAAACCATCTCTTCGTCAACGAGTCTGCAAGCATAGAAATTGTCAAAATGGATTCCGTCCACAAAACCTTTTGCTCCTGCTTGATAATAAAACACCGTCGTACCGCTGCCGTTCCATGCGCCTTTTTCGGGCTGAAACACTGGCATATCTCCCGCAAAATACACGGACAAAGAATAAAACGTTCCACCTCCTATAAAACGCGGACCGAGCTCCTCCACGTCGTTGGAAAGATATATCGACAAAGCATTGCAATAATCGTTTACGTTCATGCTTTCAATTTTCGTTATTCCTTCCGCAATATGTACGGTATCGATATATTGTTTATATTCCGCATACGAAAGTCCGCCCAGCTCTACGCCGTCCGCATACTCTATTTTTTCTTCTATAACGGAAAAATGTTGATAGGTCAACGTTACGTCATCGACCAACGGAGAAACTGTCAGCGCATAATAATTCTCGTTTTTTGATTTACCCAAAGAAAACTTGATTAAATTTAATCTTGTGTTTTTAACCGATATAACGTCCTCTTCATAGCAACCCTCACGATTGCAAGATGCTCTTTTCGTACCGTCCTGCTCGTACGTCGCATTATTATTATAAAAATAATCGGTAAAGTCGTGTCCAAGCGTTTCTCCGAATTCAAACGTTGCCGTACTTTTTTTACCACATTCACACGATTTATAATACACAGCCTTGTGCGTGCAATCTGCGGCAGACTTTAAGTATTTATCTGCCGTATTTTCTTGATTATACGCGTGGTAATAATCGCCGTATTCGAACGTTTCCGCGCCAATCTCGCCGCACTTGCAAGATTTATAATAAACTGCTTTGCTCGTGCAAGTCGCCACGGTTCTTAAATATTTCGTTTCCGCCACTTCCTGATTGTATACGTGCGTATGCTGTACCACGTTGGAGGAATCGGAAGAACCGTCCGAACTGTCGTCTTTTTTATCCGAACTGTCGTCCAAGCCGCCACTCGACGAAGAACCCTCTGTTCCCTGTTCCATACTGCTTTGCTCGCTACTACCCGACGAGGACGAGGAGGACGAATCCCCTGTTCCGCCGCAAGCCAGCCCCAGCGAACAAAACGCCACCGCCAAACAAGTCAACAAACCTATCAGAAACTTTTTCATTGCCGTTTCTCCTTTTAGAGGATTTTTCATACGGAACTATTATACCACTCCTCTTCTGTATTGTCAAATTTTTTTAACGTTGCGCCCACACAAAAAAACGGGGGCGTTTTCCCGCCCTCGCCTTTTACTCGTATTCTTCATAACTCCGTCTGTTGCCGCCCGTATTTCCCGTATTATTGCCGTATCCGCCGTAATCGCGGGGATCGCACGTATTCGGAGGGGGCGGATTGCCGCGTTTGCCGTTCTGTTTATTCGGCAACCCGACGTTGACCAAAATGACGTCCTCGCCGATCTTGACGATCTGACGAAGTTCGATAAACACGCCGTTTTTTTTCCAGCCCCAGCTCCTGCCGTTGGGTGCGACGATCCCTATCCATTTATTTTCGGGATAGCAAAGCACGATATCGCAAACCTTGCCGAGCTTTCTGCCGTCCTGCGTGTTTACCACCTCTTTCGTGCGCAATTCCGAAAATGTCAATTCCATACTCTTCACCGCCTTACTTTACAGTATATGCGCGCCACCCAAAAAAGTTTACTTTCGCAATCAAGTGGGTATAAATAATCGTGGGTTTGCGCATACTCAACTCACACCTGCCCCCTTCCTACATAACGAAAGGAGGAAAAAACGTTATGCAAAAAGTAGAGATCTGCGGCGTGGACACTTCGGGCTTACCCCGACTCACCGCGAAAGAAAACGAAGAACTGATGAAGCGTTTGAAAGCAGGCGACAAGGCCGCTCGCGATCAATTTATCGTGGGCAATATGCGGCTGGTACTCTCCCTCGTCAAGCGTTTCCGCATCAAAAATTTGGGCGCGGACGACGTATTTCAGGCAGGTTGCGTGGGACTCATCAAAGCGATCGACGGCTTTGATTTGAGCGTGGGCGTAAAATTTTCCACCTACGCCGTACCCATGATCATCGGCGAGATCAAGCGGTATCTTCGCGACGGAAATTCTTTGCGCGTTTCGCGGAGCATACGCGATATGGCGTATAAAGTACTCAAAGCGCGCGAGGCGATCGAGGAACGGGACGAGGAGGCGACGATCGCAAAGATCGCGCAGGAGCTACAAGTCGCCGAACGGGAGGTCGTATACGCGCTCGACGCGATTTCCGATCCCGTTTCGCTGTACGAGCCGGTGTATAATAAGGCAGGCGACACCCTGCTGCTTATGGATCAGCTTTGCGACGAGAAAAACACGGACGAGATCTGGACGGAGCACGTCGCGCTCGGAGAGGCGATGGAAAAGCTGGGCGAGAGAGAAAAGCGTATTTTATTCCTCCGCTACTACGAGGGCAAAACGCAGACGGAGATATCCGCGGAAGTGGGCATATCGCAAGCGCAGGTTTCAAGGCTTGAAAAAAACGCCCTCAACAATATAAGACTGAATATCTCTTAAATATTATGAAAGGCTATCCGGCAACGGATAGCCCTTTCTCTTTTTCAAAAATTGATCTCTTCGGAAATTATATATTTCGGTCGGTTTTGCACCTCTTTGTAGATCATTGCCGTATGGATATTCGCCAGCCCTTGACAGATCAAGACGATCGAAGTCAATAGCCCGACCGTCGGGAACAACCAAGCGACCAAACCGCCGAAATCGATCGCCAGACACGCCAACACGATGAATACGATCATACACGCCAAGCTCAACCCTCCCAAAATCGTGCCGAGCTTGATCGGCAAGGTCAGCCCTGCGTCGGTGTTGGGGAAGATCCCCGATTGCGCGAGCCCCACCATTTTCTTGACCGTGTAATGCGTTTCGCCTGCCACCCTTTCAGGGCGGTCAAACTCCACGAACGCTTGCTTAAAGCCAAGCCAAGCCGTCTGCGCGCGGAGCAACCTATCGTGTTCGCCTAATTTCACGAGCGCGTCCACCACCTTCCGATCGTACAGCTTGAAATCCCCGACGTTGGAGGGGATATCGAGTCCCGTGATCTTGCGCGTGAGAGCGTAAAAAAGGTCGGCGGTACGTTTTTTGAACGCCGATTCGCCTACGCGCTTACGCCGTTTACCGTGCACGATCTCGTAGCCCTCTTTCCATTTTTCGATCATCAAAAGCGCGGCTTGCGGCGAATCCTGCAAATCCGCGTCCATCGCGATCACCGCGTCGCCTATCGCCCTTTCCAGACCGCACAAAAGAGCCGCCTGTTGCCCGAAATTCCGCGAAAAACGACAGACCTTGATCCGTTTATCGCTGCTTGCAAGCTCGGATAAAATTTCCTGCGTTTTGTCCGTACTACCGTCGTTGACGAAAACGATCTCGAAATCCTCGCGTAAGCTTTCGAATACGGGCACGACCGCGCCGTAAAACAGACGCAGCGTCTTTTCTTCGTTATACGCAGGCACGACGATGGAATATTTTGCCATAGTTTCACCTCTGTCGAATATAAAAAATCAGCTTAAATAAGCCGATTTTTCATATTTATTCAGTTCAAATTCGTCGTCGTTTCTCCGCGATCCTCGGGGAACATCGTACCAGCCGGAATAACGGGCAGAATGAGCGGATTGATAAACGAGTTTGCCGTGAGCGCACTCACCGCCGCGCGAAGATAGGGATATACGATTTCCGTCATATTGATCACGAGATCCTGCTTATCCACGTCGTCGTTGATCTCTTCCGCCTCGAACACGCCGACAAGACGCGCTTTCACGTTGAAGGGCTTGGGAGCTTCTTCGGTGGATTCCACTTTAACTTCCAAAGTCAAAAACCACAATTTATCATTTTCCTGCACGCGACGTACGGTACGGGAAAATTGGGGTTTGATCTCGAATTTCGTATCCTTGTCCATTTTGATACGGTTCATCGTGTAGGAAAGTTCTTCGGCGGTAATGCCTCTCAATGCATACTTCATAAAAAATACCTCTTAACGTTTATTTGTGTGTCTATTATAACACGGTTTTCCCCTTTTGTCAACTCGCAAAAGCGGTTATGCGTATTTATAAACGTATTTTTTCCTCTGTAAACGCTTTTTACAAAATATTTTTTACAAAATACGGCAAAACGGAGATTTGCTTTTAATATTCGCTTACCGTTCCGTACGTAGACAACAAATTGCTCAACTGAATACGGAAAGCCGTGCCGTGATCATGTGTTTTTCCCATTTTCTTTCCGCTGGCATAGACGCCGATACGTATATCGATTAACAGCTCTCCCTTTTCAACGCTTGTAATCAACTGCTCTAAGGATACGCCCTCTAAAATTTTCATACCGGTGTATCGAACGAATCTTTTCCCTCGTTCGACTTTCTCGTCTCCGTATAATACGGCGATCTTTTTGATTTTTTTATCCAACGCCTTAGCCAAAACGCTGAACGTCCAGTAAATTTCTTCGTCCAATACTTCGTTCGTCTGTAAATCTCTGATTTGCAAATAAATTCTCTGCTTTTCTCTGTCCACGACCAACCTAAATCCGTGCCCCCCACGGTGCGTATTCTCCTTCGCGCCGCTCACCATGGTGTTGAGCACTCTGACGGCGTAAGCGTCCTCCACTACTCCGTATTTTTCCCGAAGATAGGTGTTTACTCTTTTGGGATAGGACGGCGCTTTTGAAAACAACGACACCAAGGATTTGGTAACCGTACGATGCGCTTTCAATTCAAATCCCTTAAAGTCAGCCTCCGATTTATTATCCTCTTTTTTGCCGATCAAATCTTCAAAAGTATTCCCCAAACACTGATCTCCGTGCCGTTTCGTTTCAATCCACCCCATTTCTTTCACCCGTTCAAAATGGGCAATCAATTCTTCTTTATTCGTCATATTTGCTTTTCTCCTTTATCGATTGTAAAAAATAAAAATATTCATCGCTTCCCTGCGGATAAATTTTCAGATAATCCTCCAAAGTCGGAAGAAATTCCGTAATCTGACAAGACAATGCGTATGTCAAATGCATTAAATGATACAAATTCAATTTTTTCGTATGTAAGCAAAACACGCTCTTCACAAACGAAAGTCCCGTATCGATTAAACTACTGATTTCCGCATAAGTAGTATATCCAGCGTCTACGCATTTTTTATATACTTTTTCCGTTATAATTTTGTCAAAATCTTTTATCAACGCTTTGCTCCTTTACTGTCTGTATATGTATTATAACACACTTTTTCTTGGGCGTTGATATTTGTCAATCATTTCGCAGGGGTTTTTTGAAAATTTTTGAAATTTTTTTTAATTTTTTTATTTTTTCCATTTTTCAACCCCAAATTAAGGCATAAAAATAACGCCCTTTCCGAAAATCCACACTACAAGTATATGAATTTTCGCCGAAAAAGTCAAGCATTTTCATTTGGGCGCACAGGATAATTACCCTACCCGTGAAAAAGTAGGGCTATAAATTGAGTTTTACGCGCTTACGCGGCTTTTTGTTTTATGAAACGCACTTTATACTCGGTTTCTTCTTCCCGATTTTCTTTGAGTATTTCCAGCAGGTCGTTTCTCTTTTGAATCGGGCTCCACCACTTCCGCTTGCCGTTCCTGTCTAAAAGTTGGGAATGGGGGCGGTTATTATAGCGCACGTTCCACTCGCGCATTTTCTCGCGTAATTCCTCAAAGGTTTTGAAACGCAGGGTTTTATAGAATCCCTCGCTGTCGCTCCTGTGGGAACGCTCTACCTTGCCGTTATGGCGCGGCGTATAAGGTCGGATTAGTTTATGGTCGATATGCAAACGCTTTAATAGTTTATCAAGCGCGTGCACTTTTCCCTCGTTCGTATGTTTCGGGTTTGTAAATTCGGTGCCGTTATCCGTTTGTATCGTTTCGGGAACGTAGCCGAAATATAAAATAGCCCGTTTCACGAAATCCACCGTTGACGCACTACTCTTTTCCTTGTAAGGGTACAGGAATCGCTCGCGCGTTGCCTCGTCAATCATTGTGTATTGGTATAATCTTTCTTCGGCAAATTCGCCGATATTGCAAATAAGAGGCACGTATTTTACGTCCATTTGCCATTTTAAGCCCAGCATTTCGGGCGTAAAGTACGGCTGGGGTACATAGTGGTTTCGTTCTTCTTTGGACGGTCTTAACCCGTTTTTAACGACATACTGGTAAAAGCCGAAATATGTACGAGAATAGCCGTACTTCGTCCGCAACTCGCCCAACGCCTCCGCGTAGGTAATATCGGGGCGCTCTTTTAATATCTCGACGATATGCTCCCGTTCGTCCTGCGTGTGCGCGTTCGGGTGCGGCGTAAGAGGACGACACGACCCGTTTTGCAAACTTTCCGTTGTGCCGTCGTATTTTGCTTTCCATCGCCACAGGCTCCGTTCCGTACACTTGAAAATCCGCGTTACTTTCATAACGTCCACTTTCTCAACCAGCCACATTTTCAAGGCTTTTTCTTTCTCTCTTGCTGTATATTTTATGCCTCTCATATTGCGCCTCCTAAAAGTAGTATAACACAAATTTCCAAATTTTTCAAGATTTTTTGACAAAAAAAGTCAACAGCAGGAAGCACGCGCACCAGCGCGCGCAGGCGTAAATTAAATTCATTCCTGCCTGCCAGTCAGTCAAGATTTATATATTTCTCAAAGAAAATTCCCTATATATAAGTAACTAATATATAAATCATTTATCTTTGATTTGATTTGATTTGCATAATTTTGCATTGCATTTGCATTGCAACCCGTATGCAAGTGCATTGCATTTGCATTGCAAGTATTGTGCATTTGCATAGCGTTTGCATAATAAAAAAGCCTTTATTTATAAGGGTTTCCGCGTTTCTCTAAAAAGTTTTTGAAAGTTTTGCATAGCCAACTTTGAAAAAATAAAAAATTTTACATAACCAACTTTTTATTTTTGATTTTTTTCTAAAATTTTTTTGAAAATTAAAAACGCCATCAAACCGACGGCGTTTCTACTTCTATTTTTTTATTATCGGGGCTTTCTTCTTCTCTTTGCGATGCTGTCGTTGCCGCGATAACCTCGGGATTCTTTTCTAAATATTGTTCGAATTGATACATAAGGTCAATCTGATCATTCATGTAATTAACCGTATCGACGACGATATTTTCATAGCCCATCTTCCAACCGGTAAAACCGTTGAGAATAATCAGCAGGAGTTTTAAGCACAATTCCGCGAACGTTGCCCACGAGGGATTTGCGATCGTGTTCAAAGCAATAGCACCCGTCAACCCCGATGTGAGGAGCGTTGTTACGAATTTTGAGCCGAACGCCAGCCCTTTTTTGGTCTGCGGCTTCACCCCAAGCGGCGTCCTGCGGCTACTGCCGCGCCCACGTTTCATAATCATATCGGGCGTAAGCTTAATAGGCTTTACTTCATTCGCTCTTATGATCGCCTCTATTTGCATTTGCGAAAGATCTTTATCCTCTTTGATAACCGCCTCGTCTTTACCCAGATAATCGCGTTTATAAACTTCGTATGTAAGCCCTGCGTCCGATAAAAACATATCACGCGTATTTTGTAGCTCGTCGTCTATATACCAACGGCAAAATTCAGATAATCGAGATTGTTTTTTGCCGTCTACAATGCCCTTTTTCTTTTCGTCGTATTTCTGTTTAACCTCTAAATATAAAGGACTATTCCTGCCTGCCCTTGTACCGCTGTCGGCACAGTTTACGTACATAGAGTATGAACAAAACAACAAAACAAAGAACGCCAAACCGAGTCGCATCCACTCCATTGTCGACGCGAAATTTATATCGGTGGTAAAGACGACGATTACAATAAATACAAGGATTACCCCAACAAGAAAGCCCTTATTATTGATAAAGCTTTTTACGAGTCTTTTTTTCTTGCCTCTTACTTCGTCTATGACTTCACCCATATTTTGCGGTGGAGTTTGTTTTCTCGTTTCCGCCTTTTCGATTTTTTCCATAGATTATGCCTCCTTTTCGGAATCGGTATTATTATCGTTATCGGTTTTGCTTTCGATAATCGATCCCGTTTTATACAACACCGATCCTACGGTATTCGCAATAGCTCCAATGAGGCATATTACCCACATTTGGTCTATGATCCCTTTCAGTAACGTAAAAATCACCAAGAACACGCACCAAAGCACGGGAACGGACGGAGATTTTAACCATTCTTTTATTTGATTTAAGAACGGTATGCAAGAGATAAACGCAAACAACAAAAACAAACCCGAAATCGTCGCAGAGGAGCTTTTTTCCACCCAAACGGGGAACTGACTTAAAGTCGCCGCCAATGGCGCGGCGACGTCTACCGTAAGAGCTATACCTTTAACGATTTTTCCTTTAATAGCGTTTTTCATAGTTTAGCCCTCCGACGACTCCTCCGTTTCGTTTTTATCGCCCGTGGCGGCGACAAGCTCCGTTTGCAAAGCCGAAACGTATTTTAAGTTTACGAGGTCTTTAACGGCCTGCGGCAGATTTTTATTATTCGCATACACAGCCACGAGAATTTCAAGTATCGCACGTTCATATACGATCGTTTGCTCGTTCACCGCGTCGCGACGCGCCTCTTTTTCCTCGTGCTCGTTTTGCTTGTCTATTAGCGTATTCGTAGCCTCTAACACTTTATCGTTGCTGGCGGTGTTCGCCTCGGTTGTATCAGAATTGGCTGATAGCGCGTCATTAATTTCTTTCTTATGCTTTTTGTTGCTCTTTATTTCAATGACGATTGTAACGATACAGGCAACCACGCCTGCAAGGTCAATAGAATTGGTAAACTCCAAAAAATACAAACTAAAAAATTCTTCTATCCGTGTCCAAACAGTATGTACTTGTCCGCCCGTTTCCGTTTGTTCTTGCACGATCTCCGTTTGTTCGGACATTACCGTTTCCGCTTGTACCGTAGCTGTAACGGGCGTAAAGCCGAACGCGAATACCGCCACGGCGAGAACAATCGCTATAATTGCACTTACAACATAAATTCTTTTCACTTTCATAATAAAATCCTCCGTTTAATCGAAATCGTAACCGTCGAGCAGTCTTTCGACCTTTCCGCCGAGTTCTTCGTATTTGCCCGATAGTTTGTCTATGTCGTCCTTTACCGCTTGAATTGCGCCGTAAATTTCGATAATTTGCATAGGTAAATCCAACCAATTCGGATATACCAAAAGCCCTCCGTTTACGCACTCCGTACAGATCGGCTCGCAGTTGTACTTTTCTGCGTCCGCCTTACCGTGAAAAACGGCAAGCGTAACCTTGATTTCCCCGATAAGGAACTCCACAGGAATAACGCAAGTCTCGTCGAATAAAAGGCGGTAAAGCGAATCGCCTTTGGCGTTTTCAAAGATCGCCGTCGCGCCCGACGGTGCGCCCCAAAAAGAAAATATCAGCTCTTTTTCGACCGATTCGGGCTTGCGCGTAAGTATAAAGCTTTTACGAATGTTTTTTAAGCAAGTGTACTCTATGCATTTGCTTTCGTTTACTTTTTTTCTTTCCATAATTTTACTCCGTTTGAATATCGTCCTCCCAACCGTAGAAAGGCGCGGCGACAAAAATCGTTTCCATTTGCTTGGTTTCTTCGTTGAGCCGCTTTTCCTCTCTCAACGCTTTCGCCTCGGCGTACGCCGTCTTTGCAAGATCGGACTGCCTGTCCCAAACGAAATGCATTTCCACTGTTTCGATAGGCGCAAGTTTTTTTGTATTCTCTCGCGTGGATTGAATGCTGAACCGCACCCGAACGGAGCTTTTTTCGACCGTCATTCTGTCGATCATTGCATACGCCTCGGGTATAGTAATGCCGAGCTTGCTTACCATGTAATTAGTAGTTTTTAATCCCATTGTTTTTATCTCCTTATGATTTATTTCTGTTTTTTGGATGATATGGTTTATACCTCGTATATACTATCGATTATTGATTTTACTGTTATTTTTTTGCCGTTTACCTTAAAATAGTAGCCGTCCGTCGTTGTCATCGTAACCGCAAAATAACACTCGGATAATGCAGCGCTCGGAGTTCCGACCGCACAAACTTTAATATATCCCAATGCATTATAGAAATCTTCCGGCGTTTTTAATGAAGTGTTACTGCTGGTATAAACGGTAAAATCTACCGAGCCTGACGTTTCGTCTTCATAAGTGAAAGACAACCAAATATTATGCGCATAGATACGATACGTTTCCGTTTCTTCCGTATTCAGACTGCTCGCCAACACATACGCGTCGATATAAGT
>JAFTPZ010000038.1 GCA_017463025.1 Clostridia bacterium | reverse complement strand
CTTCCGACAGGGATTTTATGGCTTTCAAGCCCTTGCCGATACCCTTCGAGCTGTACCCGTGTGAGCATAGCGTTGATGGACGACGTTGTTTTGTAGTCAATCAACCAGTTTTCACCGTCGTTGCCGTCGAGCGTACAAAGCAAATCGGCTGTACCAGCGTAATACAGATACTTGTGGAAAAACTTAACCTCCACAGCCAAAGGCTTTGGCTTTCGTTCTTTTACGAAAGACATAAACGCTTCAATATACCCAGCGTATTCCTTTGGAATATCTATACAGCCGTACAGCCAATAGTTCTCTATACAATGATGCACGTCAGAGCCTCGTTTTGCGGCGACGCTCATATATGCGTTATCAACGCCTTTGTAATAGGCGCTACTTAACGGATTCATTATTTCGGTTACAGACGGGCAACGGATAATCCTGTCAAGCCTGTATGTATGCGTTTTTTCGTCGAACTCCAACTTGTCGAAAATGCTTAAATCAATCATCTCTTACCTCCTTTCCAACGACGGGTTGAGTGAAAACCGCAACGTTGATTTTTTTCATATCCCTAATCGCCTTTATAAGTTCTTCGGGCGACGATATGCCGTATTCACTTCGCAGTAGTTCCTGCATTTCCTTTACACCAACCATCTAACTTATCCGCCTTTTTCTTTTCAATGAGCAACGTGAGCTCCGTAGTCTTTTCTTGCAATCTGTTGAAGAAGTCTTTTACTTCGTCAAGCAAGTGGTGTTCTTCTTCGTTAATGTTCTCGTCGAGAGAAAGCTCAATCAATACCCTCTTTATCTCTTCGAGCTTGTCGAAGTCGAGCATACTCAATAGCCCCAGCGTGATTTTTTCTATCGGCTTAATTTCAGTCGCCATATAAAACGAGCTACCGATAGGGCAAGCGTTTTTGCAATACTGCGCTTTTAACTGTGGAGCATTATACAAATCCGCCATAAGCACCACCTTATCAACGGGAACAACTTTCGTGTTTCCGAGTTCGTAATCCGCAAGCGAAGATACGGACAAGCCGAGCATATCAGCCGCACCTTCACGGCTAAATAGACGCTCGTCGTATGTTGCGGCTTCTTTCCTCGCCACAAAGTAGATATTATCGTTGGTTTTCGTAGAGCCATTTCCCATTGTGCTAACCTCTAAAATGCGATATAATATAATCACAAACTAAAATCACGCCTTTGAATTACCGTTCAGTAATTTTCCGTCGAAAAAAATATCGTTTACCTGTTCAAATGTCATTTCGAGTAAGTTCGATATTATAGCAATCTCGTCTGGAAGAAAAATAACTTCCCCCCTTTCTTTCTTTGCATACGAGTCTAACGACTTCTCGATTGACTTCGCCATTTCTTCCTGCGTTTTTCCCTTTTCAACGCGGAGACCTTTTAGCTTTGACGAGTTCATAACGCTCCTCCCTTTTTTTGGATTGTAGTATTATTCTAACTTACTGTTCGGTAATTGTCAAGCGTTTTTTATGATTAAATTATAATTTTTAGAAAATAAATACAAAAAGCCGTAATTTTTGCTATAATAATTACGAGCTTGTCAATTGGAGGAATCTACACTATGGAAACAAAAGAAAAAAGCACTACCTTTTCAACCCGCCTTTCAGAAGCGATTGAAGCGCGTGGCGTTACGCAAAAATGGCTTGCCGAAAAGTCTTTTACTACGGAAGCCACCATTTCACGCTACGTTAAACAGGTCAACAACCCTGCCGTTCTTACTATCCTTGCCGATATTGCAAGAGCGCTTGAAGTTTCGTCCGATTTTCTTATCGGGCTTACCAACATACCCGACGAAAAGGACACAATAGCCGACGACGCGAAGATTTTGCTGTCGTGCTACAACCGCGCAAGCAAAGACGATAAAAAGGTCTTGTGGGCGTTGCTCTCTAAATATATGACAAATAGCGAACGCGAGCGAATCGACGAGCTTTTTTAAGGGGGGCAATAATGGAACGTAGATACCATAATGGCGACGAGCTTTTTCACAACGACCACTTTTATCAAGATTTCAGCGTTTCCGATTTTTGGCATTTTGCATTCGGCGACCTGCTTGATAATACCTATCGCGGACACCTTGCAGAGTTTATCGTTTCAAAGGCGCTCAACCTTGACACCTCGACGCCCCGCGAAGATTGGAGCGAATACGACCTTTTATACAACGGCTATCGTGTAGAAATTAAGTCTTCTTCGTTTATTCAATCTTGGAACTTGAACAACGAAAGATATTCTCGTGTATCGTTTTCCGTTTCCCCTTCTCGCAAGTTTGATTCTGTTGCAGGCGGTTATCCCGGCGACAAAAAACGCCACTCTGATTTCTATATCTTTTGTCTTTATTCCGAGCGCGACAAAACGAACTACGACATACTCGACCTTTCAAAGTGGCAATTCTTTATATTGCCTACCGTTTTGCTCAACGAGCATTGCGACCAAAATACAGTTTCTTTTTCAACCCTTGAACGATTAAAGGCTGTAAAATGCTCTTATAGCGATATAAAATTTACCCTTGATAAATTGATTGAGGACAATGCAAAATGAACCTTAATGACGCTTTGAACGATAAAAAGGCTGCCCTTTATATCCGCGTGTCAACACATTGGCAGGTGGATAAGGACAGCCTTCCTTTACAGGAAAACGACTTAATAAACTATGCTAAATACGCTCTCGGTGTTGAGAAGTACGAAGTCTTCAAAGACGCAGGCTATTCAGCTAAAAACACGAACCGCCCAGATTATCAACGTATGATGGCAAGGCTTCGGACGGGGGAATTTACCCACTTAATCGTTTGGAAGATTGACCGCATCAGCAGAAACCTACTCGACTTCGCCCAAATGTACAACGAGCTCAAACAGCTTGGGATAACATTCGTTAGTAAAAACGAGCAATTCGATACTTCTACTGCTATGGGCGAGGCAATGCTGAAAATCATTCTCGTATTCGCGGAGCTTGAACGCAATATCACGTCGGAGCGCGTTACGGCTATTATGCTCTCACGCGCCAACGAGGGCAAATGGAACGGCGGACACGTTCCGTTCGGGTATGATTACGATAAAACAACGAAAATTCTATCTGTCAACCCTACGGAAGCTATAACCGTCAATATGATTTACGACACATACGAAGAAACACGCTCCTTAATTCAAGTGGCAAAGTTTATGAACGAAAGCAAGCATTTCCCTCGTAGTGGTAAGGCTTGGAATCCCGTAACCGTCGGCATAATCTTAAACAACCCTTTCTATTCTGGCGACTATCTATATAACAAGCACGACGAAAAGAAAAGCGGTGGCAATGCAAGCACCTCTGCGCTCAAAAAAGAATCCGAGTGGATACTCGTCAAAGACCACCACCCGCCGATCATAGAACGCGAACGACAGCAGGCTATAAAAATGATACTTCAAAGCCAGCGTCGAAGCAACAAAGGCGGTCCGCGTACATATACACGCGTCAATACTCATATCTTTGCAGGTTTGCTTAAATGCGGCAAGTGCGGAAACGGTATGCCGAGTACGATAGACCGTGTTCGCGGTAGCGGATACCGCCCTTCTATTTATATGTGTTCGCGCCGACGTCGTTTCAACGATTGCGACAATAAGTACATTTCAGACGTAAAGGTTGGCCCGTTTGTACTTAACTATATATCCAACGTCATTAAAGCGCAAAACAATTTTGGCAAAACAACGGACATTGCTACTTTTGAGCGAAAACTACTTCGCGGTTCATACTTTGAACACGTAGAGAGCATAGAGCGTATAGGCTTGCAAGATATGTACAATATGCTTAAAACTGGCAAGTGGCAAACCGACGAATACACGCTCCCAGACGCCATAACAGCCGAGAGCTTGCAAGACGAAACAGCCCTACTGTCTTCGGAAAGGCGAAAAAAAGAACGCGCTCTTGCCCGTCTTAAATCGCTCTATTTGTACGGCGAAGAAACCATACCCGAAACAGAATACCTCATAGAAAGAAAACAGCTCGACGACGCAATCAAGCAAATCGACGAGCGTTTAGCGGAAATCGAAAAGGTAAACACTTTGGACTTTTCTCTTTCCGACGAAGAATTCTTATCAAAGGCAAGCTACTTCATTATGAGCCAACAACTGCTTACCAAACGGTATGTTGACTTTGAAAAACTGATAAAGAAACTCGACCCGAAAATCATTAAAACCTTTATCAATTCCATCGTGAAAAAAATTGTAATTTCTGACGGCAAAATTCTCTCAATTTGCTTTAAGAACGGCATAGAACACAAATTTTTGTACAAGCAAGGTGTTGATATAGAAACGGAAGAAAACCTCTAAAAAGCAGGAAAAAGCCCCGAAAATAAGGCAATTTCGCGTGATTTTGCACTTATTCTGTCGGGGCTTTTTTATCTTCGTCCGTCCTGCCTACAATAAGCATAGCGTCCCCGAAACTGAAAAATCTGTATTCATTTTCCACTGCGTATTTGTACACGTCCAAAATTTCTTCTCTGCCCGTCAAACACGCCACGAGCATGATCAACGTACTTTCAGGCAGGTGGAAGTTGGTTACGAGCGCGTCCACGCACTTCATTTGATAGGGTGGATAGAGGAAAATTTCCGTATTGCCTTTCTCCTCGCGCACGAATCCGTTTTCGTCCGCCACGCTTTCCAGCGTTCGTACGGAAGTCGTACCCACCGCGATCACGCGCCGTCCCTCTTTCTTCGCGGCGTTGATCTTTGCCGCCGCCTCTGCGCTTATCTCGTAGAATTCCGAATGCATTTTATGATCGGTGATGATCTCCTCGCTCACGGGACGGAACGTACCCAAGCCCACGTGCAAGAGCACCTCCGCCACCTCTACGCCCTTTTCTTTAAGCTTTTGCAACAGCTCGGGCGTGAAATGCAGTCCCGCCGTCGGCGCGGCGGCGCTCCCGTCCACCTTGCTATACACGGTGTTATACCGCGACTGGTCTTTGAGCTTTTCCTTGATATACGGGGGCAGGGGCATTGTGCCCACGCGCGATAACACGTCCTCGAACGCGCCCTCGTACTCAAATTCGACGATACGCTCCCCCGTTTCCGTGATATCCTTGACCGTGAAAGAAAGCTCGCTATTTACCGTCATTTTCGCGCCGATCTTACCCTTTTTCCCAGGGCGCATCAACACTTCCCATTCGCGCAGATCGCGGCGTTTTAACAGAAGTATTTCCACCGCGCCGCCGTGCGCCGTTTGCGCGTATACGCGCGCAGGAATGACTTTCGTGTTGTTCACCACGAGCAGATCGCCCTTTCGTAAATAGTCCGTGATATCGCGAAAAATTTTATCCTCGATCGTTTTCGCCTTCCGATCGTACACCAACAGCCGCGACGAATCGCGAGGAGTGGCAGGCGTTTGCGCTATGCGTTCCTCGGGCAGCTCGTAATAAAAATCGCTCTTTTTATACTGCATTTTAATCATCCTCAAAGATAGACATTTGCTTGCGCGCTTTTAAGCTGGGCTCGATCCCCATATGCGCGTAGCCGTCCTTTAAGCAAATACGCCCCCTCGGCGTACGCGCGATAAAGCCGAGCTGTAAAAGATAGGGCTCGTAAACGTCCTCGATCGTGTTCGCGTCCTCGCCCGTGGTAGCGGCGAGCGTTTCCAAACCGGCAGGGCCGCCGCCGAATTTTTCAATGAGCGCGCGGAGCAGGTTTCTGTCCGTCTGATCCAAGCCCAGCTCGTCGATCTCCAAACGCGACAGCGCAAAACGCGCGTCCTCGCGCGTGATCTCCGCATTCCCTTTCACCACGGAAAAATCGCGTACGCGCTTTAATAAACGGTTGGCAATACGCGGCGTGCCGCGACTTCTTCTTGCGATCTCTGCCGCCGCGTCGTCCGCGATCGCGATCTCCAAAGCGTTTGCCGACCGCGTTACGATCTCTTGCAGCTCCGCAGGCGTGTAGATCTCCAAACGGTTGATAATGCCGAACCGATCGCGCAAAGGGGGCGCGAGCATACCGATACGCGTCGTCGCGCCGACGAGCGTAAATTTATTCAAGGTAAAACGGATATTCCGCGCTGACGGGCCCTTACCCACGATAATATCGAGCGCGTAATCCTCCATTGCCGAATATAAAATTTCCTCCACCGAACGATTCAAACGGTGTATTTCGTCGATAAATAACACGTCGCCGTCGTTGAGGTTGGTCAGGATCGCCGCAAGGTCGCCCGAACGCTCGATCGCAGGACCGCTCGTGAGCTTGATCGCCGCGCCCATCTCGTTGGCAATAATATGCGAAAGGGTGGTCTTTCCAAGCCCGGGAGGGCCGTATAAAAGTACGTGATCGAGCGCCTCGCCGCGCGCTTTCGCCGCCGCGATATACACTTCGAGGTTCTCTTTCACCTTTTGCTGACCGACGTAATCCGCCATCGTTTTCGGGCGCAATACGTTCTCTTCCGCGTCGTATTCCGTTTTCGTGCTTACGACGAGGCTTTCCTCGCCGTAGTCCTCTTCTTCAAACATAACCGCTCCTTATATACCGCCCTGCAACGCCTTGCGAATAATTTCTTCCGTCGTCGTCGCGCCCATATCGTGCGCGCGCTTGACCGCCTGCACGCTCTCGTTTTTGGTAAAGCCCAAGCCCATAAGCGCGGAGATCGCCTCGTCGTCCTGCGCGGACAGGGGCAGACTCCCCGTTTCCATAGCCACGGTCAACGGATCGCCGCTCGCGTTCATTACCTCCGCCGCAGAGATCTTACCGTGCAATTCGAGCACGATCTTTTCCGCCGTCTTTTTCCCCAAGCCTTTCACTGCGGAAAGTCGTTTTACGTCCGCCGTTGCGACCGCTTGCGTAAACTCGTCCGCGGACAGTCCCGTTAAAATGGCAATACCCATTTTCGGACCTACCCCCGAAACGGAAATTACCTTCAAAAACAGCTCCTTTTCCTTTGGCGTCGCGAACGCAAAGAGCGTAACGCCGTCCTCTTTCACCTGTAAATAGGTGTAAAGCTCCACCGTTTCCCCCACGGTGATCTTACGGAACGCGCCGCCCGAGCAATATGCCTCGTAGCCCACGCCCCCCACTTCGACGATCGCCGTTTCCGAAGTAACCGTCAACACTCTGCCTTTCAAATACGCTATCATAATTTACCCTCTTTTTCTTCTTCGTTCCGCCTCGGCGATGATCTGCACCGCGGCTTTATCGGCGTTCTTGCCTTTCGTTCTCGTCATATTTCCCACCGCAAACAGCTCCCCAAAACGGCTCGTGAACGCGTGGCACAGCGCCACGCCCAAAGCGTCCGCCGCGTCGTCGGGCTTGGGTACGCTTTTGAGTTTTAACAGCGAGGCTACCACTAACTGTATCTGCTTTTTATCCGCCTTGCCGTAGCCCGTCAAAGCCTGTTTGATCTGCATTGGCGTATATTCGTATAATTTGCCGCAACGTTTGACGCAGGTCAAAAGCGCCACGCCGCGCGCGTGCGCCACCGCGATACCCGTGGTGATATTTTTGGAGAAGAACAATTCCTCCACCGCCACCTCGTCGGGGTTGTATTTATCGAGAATTTTCGTGATCCCCTCTTCGAGCATGGCAAGGCGTACGGGCAGACTCTCGTCCTTTGGCGTGAGCACCACGCCGCAATCGACCGCCCGACAATTCCCCCGTTCGTCCTTTTCGATTATCCCATACCCCAAGGTCGCAAGCCCAGGGTCTAATCCTAAAATGATCATACTATTTTTATTGTAGCGCAAAAGCGAAAAAAAGTCAAGCCTTATTGCTAACGTCAAAAATTTTTCGAAAAAAGTGGAAAAAAAGTGGCAGAGGTGGCTTGACAAACGGATTTTTTGTGGTATAATACCTCGGCAACGGGCGGGATCGCGAAAACTTCGCAAAAGGAGATTTCGTTATGAAAGCAGGTTTTATCAAGTTATTCAAGCGGTTGGGGCTGGACTCCCTCCTTTGGGAGTTGCTCAAAAGGCTGATCAGCGGTCTGATCAAAAAACTGACGAGCTATTGCGAACGCCTGTCAGACGCGTTAAGCCGTGTGATCGCCTTACAAAGCGAAAGCGGATAAGGCTTTGGCTCGTTGTCTAAAAACGACGGGAGCGGCGCGTTATCACGCGCCGCTCCTCGGTCTTTTTTCACGATAAATTATTCTGCCGTGATCGCGCTAACGGGGCATCCGTCTTCGCAAGCGCCGCAATCTACACATTCGTCGTTGATCACGTAGATACCCTTATCGCCGAGCGAGATCGCGCCGACGGGACAAGTATCCGCGCAAGCGCCGCAAGCTACGCATTCGTCGTTAATTACGTGTGCCATACCTGTTTACCTCCGATTTTTCTTTGCTGTATATATTATATCATAATTTTTACAAATAGTAAACGTTTTGCAAGTGGAAAATCTTGAAAACCCAACGGTTTTTTTTACTATCCGCGTAGCCTGCGCACCGTTTCCACCGTCAATCGCGCCGCCGCCTTGATCTCTTCTTCCGTGTTCGTCCTGCCCAGACTAAACCGTACGCTCTCCTTTGCTTGCGCCTCGCTCAACCCCATTGCCGTAAGTACGTGGCTGGGCTTGACGGACGCGCTCGCACACGCCGAACCTGCCGCAAGACATACCCCCTGCAAATCCATATTATACAAAAACGCCGTATTCTCCACGCCTGCAAAGCGCAAATTCAAAATGGACGGCAACGTATTTTCGCTCTCCCCATTCCTCGTTACCCCCTCGAGCACGGAAATTTCTTGCATAAACGACGCGGAAAGCGTTTTTAATTTTTCATTCGATTGCGCCAACCCTTTCACCGTCTTTTCATACGCTTTCGCGAGCGCGACCACGCTCGGCACGTTGAGCGTGCCGCCGCGAAGCCCTCTTTCCTGTTCGCCGCCGCCGACCAGCTTTTCGATCGCCACGCCGCTTTTGATATACAGCACGCCGCAACCTTTCGGTCCGTAAAATTTATGTCCCGAAAAGGAGAGCATATCCACCCCCCATTCTTGCACGTTTATCTGCATATACGGCGCTGCTTGTACGGCGTCGGTGAAAAACAACGCGCCGTAGCTATGCGCCATTTTCGCCGCCCCTTGTACCGGCTGTAACACCCCCGTTTCGTTGTTCGCCGCCATGATCGCCACGAGCGCGGTGTTATTTGAAAGTACTTTTTCAAGCTCGCAAAGCTCCACCTCGCCCTTATTATTCACGGGCAGATAGACGACCTCAAAGCCCTCTTTTTCCAACGTTTCCGCGGCAAACAGCGCGGCGTGGTGCTCGATCGCGGACACGATCACCTGCGTTCTGCTTTCCTTGCGCTTGGCTCTTGCGCCGCCGAGGATCGCCCAGTTATCCGCCTCCGTACCGCCCGACGTGAAATATACCTCGCTCGCCTTGGCGTGGATAAGCTCCGCAACCGTATCGCGCGCACGATCCACCGCCCCCATCGCCTTTCTGCCTACCGCGTGCGGAGAATCGGCGTTGCCGAAAACGTCCACGAAGTAGGGCGCGATATATTCAAATACCTCTCTATCCATCGGCGTAGTCGCCGCATGGTCTAAATAAATCCTGCGTTCCATATATTGTAATTATAGCTTTTCCGCCCCCTTTTGTCAAGCCTACGGGCTATTACGGCGTAAAAAATCGCTATTTTCGAAAAATTTTTGAAAAAATTTTGCAAAAACGGAGAAAACTTTTCATCAAACGCTTGATTTTTTGTTAGAAAATATATTATAATAAATAAAATCGACGACGGAGCTTTAACCGCCCGTCGATCGGAAATACATTTTTTGGGGGTTCTTAATATGAACGTAAACGGAGAAAACATTCGCAACATTGCCATCGTTGGACACAGCGGTGAGGGTAAGACGACGCTTTGCGAAGCGATGCTCTTTAACGGCGGCGCGATCGACCGCATGGGCAAAGTCTTGGACGGCACGACCGTTTCCGACTTCGACGAGTTGGAAAAGGCAAAAAAGATGTCTATTTACACTTCCTGCTCGTCCGTCGTATGGAAAGACGTCAAGATCAACATTCTCGATCTCCCTGGGTACTACGACTTCGAGGGGGAAAGAAACGAGGGCTTACGCGCGGCAGGCGGCGCGTGCCTCGTTATCGGTGCGAACGGGGTGTTGCCTATCGGCGCGGAATCGATCGTCGATCATTGCTTGAAGCTGGGTAAACCGCTCATTATCTTTATCAACGGTATGGACAAGGAAAACGCCGATTACCTCGGCACGGTGCAGGCGTTGCATGCAAAGTATGCAGGTAAGATCGCGCCCATTCAGATCCCGATTATGGAAAACGGCAAGATGCAAGGCTGTATCAACGCCCTGCAAGAACGCGCGTACCTTTTCAAAGACGGCGGCGCGCAGGAAATACCTATTCCCGAAGATATGCTCGCGCAGGTAGAGGAAATGAAAGCGTCGCTGATGGAAACGGCGGCGGAAAACGACGAAATACTCCTCGATAAATACTTCGAAACGGGCGAGCTGACGCGTGAGGAAACCATTCAAGGTATACGTATCGGTATCGCGTCCGTCAACACCATTCCCGTTATGGCAGGCTCGGCGCTGCAAAACCGCGGCGTTATCAATCTTATGAACGAGATCGTAACGTATATGCCCCGTGCGAGAGAAAGAAGAACGTCGCTCGTAACCGACCTTGCGACGGGTAAAATGTTCAGTTTCCACACGGACGCGGACGCGCCCTTTGCCGCGCAGGTATTCAAGACGGTGATCGATCCCTATTCGGGCAAGCTTTCGTATATCAAGAGCTTCCGCGGCGTGTTAAAGAGCGGCTCGACGGTCTGGAACACGAACACGGAATGTGAAGAACGTATCGGACAGGTCTATTTGCTCCGCGGCAAGAACATGGAACCCGTGGACGTACTCGCGGCAGGCGATATCGGCGCGGTGAATAAGCTGGGCAACACCAACACCGGCGACACCCTTTGCGATCCGAGCGCGAAAGTACAATTCGCCCCTATCCACTTCCCCAAACCCACGCTGTTTATGGCGGTCGCGGCGGAAAAGAAAGGCGAGGAGGATAAAGTGTTCGCGGGGCTTGCCAAGCTCAAAGAGGAGGACTACACGTTCTCCGTGGACAAGAACGCGGAAACGGGCGAAATACTCCTCGGCGGTCAGGGCGATATCCAGATCGAAATGCTCGTGAAAAAGGTAAAGGCGCGCTACGGCGTGGATATGAAACTTTCCAAACCCAAGGTAGCTTACCGCGAAACGATCCGCGGCAATGCAGAGGCGGAGGGTAAACATAAGAAGCAATCGGGCGGACACGGGCAATACGGACACGTCAAGATCAGATTCTCCCCTGCCGAAGAAGATTTCGTATTCGACGAAGAAGTGGTCGGCGGCGCTGTGCCTAAAAACTACTTCCCTGCCGTGGAAAAGGGCTTGCGCGAATGTATGGAGCGCGGTCCGCTCGCAGGGTATCCCGTGGTCGGCTTGAAAGCGGTGCTGTACGATGGGAGCTATCACGACGTAGACTCCAACGAATTGTCCTTCAAAATGGCGGCGGCGATCGCGTATAAAGAGGGTTTGAAGAACGCGAAACCCGTACTGTTAGAACCGGTACACCGCTTGAAGATCGCGATCCCGAGCGATTATCTTGGGGACGTAATGGGCGATATCAATAAACGTCGCGGACGCATTATGGGCACGGATTCGGAGGGTAATTCGTCGATCGTAACCGCGGAAGTTCCCCTTGCGGAGATCACCGAATACACGATGGAATTGCGTTCGCTCACGCGCGGTAGCGGTAAATTCGTTTCCGAGTTCCTCGCTTACGAGGAAGTACCGTTCGCACTGGTGGATAAGATCATCGCGGAGGCGCAGAAAGAATAAAACAGCGTTCTGCGTTTCGTAATGAAAAGAGCCTTTCGGATAACCCCCTCCGAAAGGCTCGTTTTTGTTTGCACTTTTTCCGTGTTTTGTGGTATACTTATGGTATATGAAATATTCCTATACCGCTCTATACGAAAAGAACGCGGCGTTTTATAACGCCCGACCTCGGCTCAAAGCCGCCCTTTTATACGCAAACGTGGCGCTCACCCTTATCTTTTTTATCGCCTACGGACTGTTCGTGGCGGTGGCGATCGGCGACGAATACGCCGCGGAGGACTTAATGAAAATACTCGGCGCGCCTGCCCTTTGCTTATTTTTGGTATCGCTACTGCGAATGGCGGTGGGCAGAGCCCGACCGTATAGCGAGCAGGGCGCGAACATCAAGCCTATGTACGAAAAAAAGGGGGACGGAAAGGGCTCGTTTCCCAGCCGACACGTCGCTTGCGCGTTCGTGATCGCCTGCACGATTTTTTCCTATTCGACGGGGGCAGGTATTTGTTTACTGCCTCTCGCGGCGTTGCTTGCCTACGTGCGTTTCGCCGTGGGCGTACACTACCCCTCCGACCTGTTCGGCGGTGCGATTTTGGGCGCGATATGCGGGTTGCTTACGTTTATATTTTAGCCCGTTCCGTCATTCTGAACGAAGTGAAGAATCTCTCTCCTTTTGTCATTGCGAGGAGCGTTAGCGACGCGGCAATCGCTGTTCAGATTGCTTTGTCGGGCGTTGCCCTCCGCGCAATGACAGGGGAGAGTAATTGAAAAGAGCTGTGGTTGCTATAGGCTGTTTACAAAATTTGATCGGCGGTCAAGACCTCCGCCATAAGTAGAACGCCTGTTTTGAAACCGCGAATATACATTTCTCTTTCCTCGTCCGCGTGAAAATCTTCCGATTTCGTAACAAATTCGTCTACCGATTCGATT
The DNA here is from genome assembly GCA_017463025.1 of Clostridia bacterium. Lineage (GTDB taxonomy): Bacteria > Bacillota > Clostridia > Christensenellales > Borkfalkiaceae > Scatosoma. The sequence goes on along the minus strand of JAFTPZ010000038.1, from coordinate 54 downwards.
TGTTCTTCGGAAAGTACTTGCTCTATCTTCTCGTACGCCTCCTGCGCCCTATCG
>JAFTPZ010000016.1 GCA_017463025.1 Clostridia bacterium | reverse complement strand
TTTATTGTATCATATCCACGGGAAAATGTCAAGATTTTATCAAAGATTTTTTATAAGTTATAAATATTTTTGAAATTGTTCGAAATTTTTCCGAAAATTCCTTGAAATAATCACAAATTTGTAGTAAAATAGAAAAGGCATCGGTGCAAGAGGGTATTTTTTTGGCGACCGTTCCGTTTGGAGCGGAGGGAAAAGTGGTATATATAACCGTACTGCACGATAATTTTTATAAACGGAGTTTTTTAATGGCACAACAAAAGAAAGGGTTGATCACCCGCCTGCTCGAAGGTAAAGAAAAAAGCGAGGAATATGCAAGAAGTACTTTGCCTACCAACCGTTGGCAACTTTTTTGGGATATTTTCAAGGGTAATTTCGGTAAGATCGTAACGGTCAATCTGCTCACGCTGATCTTTTTTATTCCTATGATCGTCGTGATCGTCTTCTATCTGATGCTCGTGGAAAGCAACGGTATCCTGTATCCTTTCGGCGCGAATCTCGGCATCGGATATCCCGTTTCCCCCAACCAACAGGGCATGATGGAACTGCTCGCCGTGCAGAACAGTTTCATTCTGTTCGCAGGGATCGTGCTGACTGCTTTTATCGCTGCGATCGGTCTTGCCGGCGGTATGTACGTAGTCAGAAATATGGTTTGGACGGAGGGTATTTTCGTTTCGAACGATTTCTGGCGCGGTATTAGACTCAATTATAAAAACGCGTTACAAACGGTACTCACGTTCGCCGTAGCGTTGTTGCTTTGCGGAATGATGATTCAGTTTGCCGAATTTTCCATCGTTATGCAGGGCTTGACGGGTTGGCGTTTGACGCTGATGCGTATTTCGCAGGGCACGAGCTACGTGTTTATTATCGTGCTTGCGATGATGAGCTTTTGGATGATCGCACTCGGCGTAAATTATAAATTTACCTATCTGAACATGCTGCGTAATTCTTTCCTCCTCACGATCGGCACGTTGCCGCAAACGATCTTTTTCGGCGTTTTGGCGCTGTTACCGTTTGCGCTGTTTTTGATCAATCAGACAATGTTTATTATGGCGGCTGTGATCGTGGTGCTGTTGTTTGGTTTTTCCTACGCGCTTTTGGTATGGTTGGATTTCACGCAATGGGTATTCGATAAATATATCAATCCCAAAATTCAGGGCGCAAAAGTGGGTAGAGGTATTTATAATAAGGACGGTTCTCCCACGCTTACGGGCGACGACAGCGCGGCGGCGATCGAGTATCAGAGGACGCTTTTGGCGCACGGAAAATCTCGGCTCGTGGCGCGCCCGATCAAGCCTATCGACGACTCGTTGCAGGTCTACGAGCTCCCCGGCTCGTTTACGCGCGAGGACTTGAAGCGTCTGCGCGAAAGCAAGCAAAATATTATCGAGGACTCCGAGGCTTATGCGGAAGAGCATAAGAACGACTTGCGCTACGTGGAATATAACAAGCAATTTGAAGAACGCGAAAGGGCGCTTCAAGACGAAGTGGATAAGAACGGTAAAAAGAAAAAGCGTAAGCCGCCCAAAATGTTGGGTGAATAAGGTGAGAGAATGAAACGACAATCGGCATATGTAAATCTTGCCAAGTGGTTTGAATATCTCAACGACGACTGCGGCTATGAAAACTGGTCGCAGTATTTAATTATGAAACTGAAAAAATATCCCCTGTCCACGGGCTTGGACGTAGGCTGCGGCGGCGGTTGGTTTACCCGTGCGTTCGCGCGCGAGGGCTATCAAACGACGGGGTTGGATAATTCTCCGCAAATGCTTGATTTTGCTCAGCAAAAGGCGCTTCAAGAGGGGGTTCGCGGCGAGTATATCCTCGGCGATATCGCGACGAAAAAACTCCCCAAACGCTTTGATTTCGTAACGGCGATCAACGACGTCATAAATTATATCCCCAAATCCAAACTTTCCGCCGCGTTCAAAAATATAAGCGGCGCGCTCAAAAAGGGAGGCGTGTTTCTCTTCGATATCAGCTCGCCGTGCAAATTCGCCCAAAAGATTGCAAATACTGTTTCCGCCGACGATCGCGAGGACGTTACCTATCTTTCCTTTAATCGCGTGCAAGGCGACGAAGTTACGATGGACGTAACCTTATTCACACGCCGCGAGGATAACGCGTTCGAACGCACGGACGAAACGCATACGCAGTATATCTACACGGAAACGGAAATCGAAACGGCGCTCGTAGCAAACGGGTTTACGCTCGTGGAAACGGAGGGGCATTTGGGCGAGAATAAAACGAATTCCGACCGTATTTGTTTCTTGGCGGTAAAGGAGTAAACGAATGAAAAATACGTTGCGTACGCTTATATTTAACGGTCAGGTTTCCTTAACGGTAGCGGATACCACGGAGATCGTGCGCGAGGGGATACGATTACATCGCCTTTCCCAAGGCGCGGCGATCGTGTTCGGCAAAGCGTTGTCGGCAATGACGTTTGCAAGCGCGAGCTTAAAAGAGGAAACGGGGGAAATTTCCCTGTCCGTACAAAGCGACGGCGCGGGCGGCAGTCTGGGGATTTCCGGTAATCGCGCGTTGCGGCTTCGCGGCTATATCGAAAACGCAAAAGCCGAGGGCGACGAGAAAACGTGTTGGGGAAAAAAAGGGGCTTTGACGATCATTCGCGACGACGGATATAACCGTCCGTTCGTAGGCGCTTGCGCATTTCCCGAAAACGGGGGCGTAGACGAGGCGTTCGAGGAATATTACCGAATCAGTGAGCAACTCCCTACCCGTATTGCTACAACGGTGGAGCTTCAAGAAAACGGCGATTGCGCGTTCGCAGGCGCGATCGCGCTTCAACCCCTGCCGTTTGCGGAGCAAGAAACGCTTGATCAAACGGCGAACGCGCCGTTGGATGAGATATTGCAAGAACTCAAACGCAAAGGCGTGGAGGATTGCGTGAGGGCGCGGTTCGATATTGACGAAAGCGTGTGGGATCTTCGTAAGGCAGAATATAAATGCAACTGTTCGAAAAGGTATCTTTCAAGAGTACTCGTAACGCTTGGCGAAGAGGAACTTCGCCGTATGATCGAGGAGGACGGCAAAGTAAAGGTACATTGCCATTATTGCAACAAAGATTACGAATTTACAAGCGAGGACGCGGACGCCTTATTTCCGCGCAAATGCATATAGAATATGAAGACAGGTAACGTACGGAAAATCGATTATAGCGCCGAGCGGCTGGGGTTGCAGGCGGATAAATATTACAACGAGGGAAACTATATAGCCGCGTTGCGCCTTGCCTACCGTCAATACGACTTATACGGCGGCGACGGGGATATTTTCACACGCCTTTCGGATATTTACGAGGGTATGGGCTTGCACGCGTCGGCGATCAACTGGTGGTATCGCTTTTTGGATATTGCCGAAACGGAGGATCTGCCCGATATCTACGAGGGGCTTGCCGTCAACTATCTGAATATGGGCAACGAGGCGCAATCGGCGTATTATTATAATCAGCTCGTGGATTCGGACGCTACCCTGCCCGAGGAGACGAAATTGGATATAGCGGAAGCGTTTTCGAAAGACAAACGCGAGCGGTTTCGGTTCGTGTATCCTCCCCGCCTTGCCGATTTTTCCAAGGAGATCGATATGGGTTCTCACGCGCTCAAACTTGGGGATTGCAAACGTGCGGTCCAAGTTCTGGACAGAGTGGAAAAGGGCTCGAAAGATTATGCGCACGCCAAGGAAATGCAGGCGGTGGCACATCTGCTTGCAGGGGAAGACAAAAGGGCGGAAAACATTTGTACCGAATTGCTTGCCGAAACTCCCGACGACGTTCGCGTGCTTGCCACGCTTGCAGCCGTGTATTTGGAGCAAGGCAGGACGGAGGAAAGCAAACAGATCGCGCTCAAACTGTTTTCTCTGCCGCAGGAAAATGCGGAAGACCTGTATAAGGTGGCGACGGTATGTTGCGAAAACGGTCTGCATGAGCAGGCGTACGAGAAATTCGCACAGCTCGAAGAGCTACACCGCTTTGACGGTCGAATGTTGTATTTCAAGGCGGTTGCGGCGTATAAATGCGGTAAGCTGAAAGAGGCGGAGCACGCGTTCGACGATCTTTGCAGCGTGTATCCCGACGCGGAAGTGGCAAAATACTACTTGCGCGCCCTGCGCAGACGCAACGACGGCGAAAAAAACGATTCGGACGCGCCCAGCTATTTTTATCATCTGCCGCAGGAGGAGAGGGAAAACCGTTGCCGTTCGTTGATTCGTATCGGTAATTCTCCCAAGGACGAGGCGCAACTTTTCGGTTTGATCGCTCTGCACGACGGATATTTCCGTTGGTGCTTTGACGAAATGGACGGTGCGGATCAGGACCTGCAATATCTGGCGCTCGTTACGGCGGTACACGTGCGTGCGGACGAATTTATCCGCGAAGTGCTGCTCGATTGCGAGGTGGCAGATATTTTGAAAATAGAAACCTTACGTATGCTTTGCGAGAGAAACGAAGATATAGAAGTGGGAGCGGTGCTTTGCCATATCTATCGCAGATTATTTATGCCGAAGATCAAGATCGGCAGAAAGAAACGCAAGAAATTTATCGAGGCGTACGCGAAGATCGCCTCCAAATTCGTGGTCGTGAACGACGACTACGGCAAAAAACTCAAAGTTACGGCGGAAAGTTTATACGCGGCGTTGGAAAAGCACGAGAGCCTCGATCTGATCGAAAACGCCGACGATTGCGCTTGCGCCATCTTCCTGCTCGCGGGCTTGAAAGAGCTGGGCAGCGATCCCAAAGGAGTGGTGGAGGCGTTCCACGCAAACGAAGAAAAAGTACGTGCGCTTACGGCGGTGGCGCGGGGCGACCGCTACGGCGGAACGAAAGCGGAATACGAGGAGAAAGAGGAATGAAACTGATCGATTTCGACGGCTTGTTTGATGAAAAGCTGACGCAGTATATGGAGGAGAACAAAAACAAATACACCGAAAAACAATGGGAGGACGTCATTCCCCGTGTATATAAAAAATTCGGTGATACTTACGTTTCCAAGGTCAAATGTACGCCCAAGGAATACTACGCGAAAATGACGGACGAGGAGCTCGTGCAAACGCTCGAAGCACACCTGCAAAGCGACGTGCCTGCCCCCGAGTTTTTATGCGCGGAGATCGAAAGCCGCGGCGCGGTGGAAACGCTTACCCCTATGCTGCTGGGGGAGGACGTACAGGCGGCGGCGTACGCGCTCAATCTTATCGGCGACGATACCCGTGCGTTCGAGGCGTATTTTACCATTTTGGAAAAAGATCTTGCGGACGAGGAAGTGCAAAGCGACGTCGTGGAAATTTTCAAATTACACGCGGACGAGGTGAAAACGCGCGCGTACGAGAATTACGAAAAGGGCGTGGCAAAGGAATATATGCTGGAAATCCTCTCGCGCGTGAAAGTGGGCGAGGAACGCATATACGCCGCGCTGTTGTCCGCGTTTGAAAGCGGCGAGAACGTACCTATGCACGCAAGCTATCTGGCGGCGTACGGCGACGAGAGAGCGTTGTCGCATTTGCTCGACAAAATCGAAGATACGACGATCGGATTCGTGGAATTTCAGGAGCTCAAATACGCGATCGAAGCGCTTGGCGGCGAATACGACGAACCGCGCGATTTCACGGACGATAAAGATTATCTTGCCGTGGAGGCGGCGACCTCCCGACTTGCCAAGGCAACGGAAACGGGCGAACTCAAAAGCTGAACGAATTTATAAAAGTCTTTCATAAACGGGAAATTCTCCGCATATAGTAAACCGTAAGGTTTGCCTGCGGAGATTTTTTAATACCCACCCTCCGCGCAATCACGATGGGAGGTCGTTGATGGAAAATTACAGCGTATATCAAGACATTGCAAATCGCACGGGCGGAGATATCTACATAGGCGTGGTAGGTCCCGTGCGCACGGGAAAATCCACGTTTATCAAGCGTTTTATGCAAACGCTCGTCATTCCGAATGCGGCGGAAAACGACCGCGCGGTGATGACGGACGAATTGCCGCAGTCGGGTTCGGGACGTACGGTGATGACGACCGAGCCGAAATTCGTGCCGGCAAAAGCGGCGACGATCAGCGTAGCCAAGGGCGCGGAGGCGTCCGTGCGGCTCGTCGATTGCGTTGGGTTTGCCGTAGAGGGCGCGAACGGCTTTGAGGAGGAGGGCGCGCCTCGGCTCGTTAAAACGCCTTGGCAGGAATCGCCTATGCCCTTTGAACAGGCGGCGGCACTCGGTACGGAAAAGGTGATCAGGGAACATTCCACGATCGGCGTGCTCGTTACCACCGACGGTAGCGTAACGGATATTCAAAGAGGCGCGTACGTGGCGGCAGAGGAACGCGCGGTCGCGGAACTCAAAGCGATCGGCAAGCCGTTTGTGATCGTGCTCAATTGCACAGATCCGCAATCGTCGTCGGCGCTGAAAACGGCGCTCGAAGAGAAATACGGCGCGCCCGTAGTCGCGTTGAACGCCGAAACGATGGGGGAGGAAGAAATTCGCGAGGTGTTGCAAACGGCGCTTTTCGAATTCCCCGTAACGTGTATCGACGTAACCACGCCGCGTTGGTTGCAATCTTTCCCCGAAACCCACGCGACGGTCGCCGCGCTCCTTTGCGCGCTGAAAAAAGTAGCGCCGAGCATTACGAAAATGCGCGATTGCTTTGCGCTCGAAACGTTGTTCGAGGAAAACGCCGATTTCCATAACCCCGTAGAAATACGAATGGATCTTGGCAAAGGTAACGCAGAGATCACCGTAACGGCGAAAGAGGATCTGTTCTATCGCGTACTTTCGGGCGAGAGCGGAGAGGCGATCGAAAGCGATCTCGATCTGATGCGGTACGTGCGCTCCCTTTCGGGTGTGAAACGGGAATACGACAAGGTCAAGGACGCGTTTGCCGAGGCGGAACAAACGGGATACGGAGTCGTATATCCGAGCGATTCCGATTACGAGCTGGAAAAACCCCGACTTGTCAAAAAGGGCGCGAGCTACGGCGTATGTTTCCGCGCGAATGCGGCGAGCTATCACGTGGTAAAGGTGAACGTAACGGGCGCGGTCAATCCGATCATCGGCACGAAACAGCAGGGCGAGGAGTTTGTTGCGGAAACGGTGGAGTCGTACGAAAAGGGAGAGGGCGAAGTTTGGGAAACGAACATTTTCGGGAAATCCCTCCGCGCGCTTGTCGGCGACGAACTGTCGGGTAAATCAGGCGCAATGCCGCCCGAGTTGCGCAGAAAAATGCGCCGTACGATCACGAAGATCGTCAACGACGGAAAAAATAACGTCATCTGTCTGCTGTTCTGACCGAATAAAAGGCGGATAAGTCGGGCATACTTTTTACAAATTTCCGAGCGGAGGATTTGGTAATGAGTAAACCCTTAAAGAGTAAGAAAGACAAAGTACCCAAGATCACGGAGGAACAATATGCGGAATATCTGTCGGCGTTGAAAGCGGCGGAGGAAAGCGAGCCGCGCCGTGTGGATAAAACGCTGATCCCACCCGTGGTGGATTATAAAAATAATGAACGGTCGTAAAGAAAGTCGCCCTTGAACACGGGGCGGCTTTTGGGCTTGTATGGAAAAGGAGGGTACGAAAAATGGAATGGAATAAAAACGAATTTTTAAGCGAGGTGGAGTATCTGCTCGGCGTTTCGGGTACGGAAATATCGCGTGCGAACGGGAAAGAATTGTATAACGCCATCTCCAAAGCGATCATGGCGGATCTGCACGCCGATTGGGCGCGCGCAAAGGAAAGTCATTCAAAACGTTGCGGATATTTTTCCGCGGAATTTTTGGTGGGGCGCGCAATATTCTCCAACCTACTCAATCTCGGCATATTGCAGGAAGTGCGCGCCGCGCTCGCCACGCGCGGCGTGGAACTTTACAATTTCGAAGAGGTGGAGGACGCGGCGCTTGGCAACGGAGGATTAGGTCGCTTGGCGGCTTGCTTTTTGGCGAGCGCGGCAACGCACGATATTCCGTTGGACGGTTACGGCTTGCGTTATCGCTACGGTCTGTTCAAGCAACAATTCGAGGACGGCTTTCAAAAGGAACAGGCGGACGATTGGCTGACTTGGGGCGATCCTTGGAGCATACGCCGCGAAAGCGAGCGCGTGAGGGTGGATTTCGCCGATTATTCGGTCTATGCCATACCCTACGATATGCCCGTGATCGGGTATCAAAACGGCGTGATCAACACGTTGCGGCTTTGGCAGAGCGAGCCGATAGAGAAATTCGATTTCAAGGCGTTCGACGAAATGCGCGGCAAGGAGATCGCGGAAAATACCTTCCGCGCCACGCAGATCACCGACGTTTTATATCCCAACGACAACACGGACGAGGGGAAATTGCTCCGTTTGCGACAACAGTATTTTATGGTATCGGCGTCCTTGCAGGATATATTAAAAAAACAAAAGGATAAAGGCAGGTCGTTGGCAAATCTTGCGAAGTATCACGTTTTGCAGCTCAACGACACCCACCCCGTACTTGCTATTCCCGAGCTTATCCGTCTTTTGGAAAACGAGGGAATGGATTTCGACGGAGCGTTTGAAATTTGCAGAGCAGTTTTCCGCTTTACCAATCATACGATCTTGGGCGAGGCGTTGGAAAAATGGCAAGGGGAAATGGTACGCAGAGTCTTGCCCGAAATTTGGGAGATCGCGTTAAAAATTCAGGCGCGCGCGGAAAAGGACGGATTGGACTCGGCGCGTACGTTTATCGTAAAAGAGGACGTCGTGTATATGGCGAATCTCGCGGTGTTTACTTGCTCGCACGTGAACGGCGTTGCGGAAATACACACGGGAATATTAAAGGAAAATACCTTTCGCGACTGGTACGCCCTCTATCCCGAAAAATTCGTCAACGTTACGAACGGTATTACGCCGCGGAGGTGGTTTTTGCTGAACAATCCGCAAATGGCGACGGAGATCACCGCGCGGATCGGCGAGGAATGGGAACGGGATCTGGCCAAGATCAAGGGTATAGAAAACTATATCGAAGACAAGGATTTTCGGAAAAAGTTCACGCAGATCAAGCTGGGCAATAAGCGTCGGCTTGCCGCGTATATCGAACGTCGCGAGGGGATAACAATTCCCGAGCATTTCATATTCGACGTACAGATCAAACGCCTGCACGAATATAAGCGGCAGCTCCTTAACGCGTTTTCCGCTCTTTATATTTATAACGAGCTGAAAAACGGCGGCTTGCCCGATTTCAAACCTACGGCGTTCATTTTCGGCGGTAAAGCGGCGGCAGGCTACTTCGCGGCGAAAGCGATCATCAAATTTATCAACGAGATCGCAAAAAAGGTGAACGGGGATAGTGAAACGTTAGATAAACTCAAAGTAGTGTTCGTGCAGAATTACAACGTGTCGTACGCGGAAAAGATGGTGTGTGCGGCGGATATTTCCGAACAAATTTCGATGGCGGGAATGGAGGCGAGCGGCACGGGCAATATGAAATTCATGCTCAACGGTACGGTAACGCTGGGCACGTTGGACGGGGCGAACGTGGAGATCTGCGAGGAGGCGGGCAGGGAGAATAACTATATTTTCGGCGCGACGGTGGAAGAGGTCGCCGCGGTGAAAAAAGCGTACGATCCGAATAAAATACTCGCCAAAAACGAAAAACTCAAAAAAGTAGTGGAAAGTCTGATCGACGGCACGTTCGACGATAACGGTACGGGAATGCTCAAAACCGTTTACGACAGTTTATTAAGCGGCGACGACCCCGACAGATACCTCGTCTTATACGATTTTGAAGAATATCTGAATATGAAATTACGATTGATAAGCGAGTACGGCGGCGAAGAGTTTACGACCAAGTGCTTGAAAAATATGGCAAACGCAGGTAAATTCTCTTCCGACCGCTCGGTAAAAGAGTATGCGAAAAATATCTGGAAACTTTGATGAAAAAGCCGCCCCGAATAGAAAATTCGGAGCGGCTTTTTGCTATCTTTTGTTTTTTTGATGTTTACGGTAGTTGGCAGGGGATAGATTTTCCTTTCGCTTAAAAATGAGTCCGAAATAGTTGGAGGAAGAAAAACCGCAAAGTTCGGAAATTTCGTTCACACTCTTTTTGGTGTTGAGTAGTAACTCTTTCGCTTTTGTGAGGCGAACGTTGAGGAGGAAATCGATTAAAGAACAATTCGTGTATTTTTTGAAGTTGTAAATGAGCGTGGTTTTGGAAACGAAAAAGATTTTCGCAAGCTCGTCCAACGTTTGTTTCTGATCGTAATTTTCGTTGATGTAATCGATGACTTTTAAGATCAACGGCGGAATACTGTTTTTCATTTCCGTATGCGGCGTTTGGTTGCCCGACGTGATCTTGCTCACCGTAAGCACGAAATAGGAAAATAACGTATTGAGAATGGTTTCACCGTACTTTTGCCGTTTGTCCACGGTATTGAGCTGGTTGAGTAAACTTAAAAGCTCCGCCGTTTCCGTAGCGTTGGGCTTGAGTATGCAAAGGGATTTTTTCGCGAGCACCTCTTTTTGAAAATCGTCGAGATAATTCAAGGATACGTTCACGTTATACCGCTCGAACGCGCCTCCCTCTGTTTTATGCATTACGTGCGGCGGAATGACGATGATCGCCGGCGCGTCTAATTTATATAACGCGTTGGATAGAAAAAACGAACGACTGCCTTTGGTCAGACAGTAAAATTCATAGTGCGGGTGCGAATGCAGATCGTGCATTCCCCATTCTTGCTCGTATACCCATTTTTCGATTTCGATAAAAGCCATAAAAATCTTCCAAAAATTCTAATATATATGTAATTTAATAAAATCTTATCATTTTTTGTATTGAAAGTCAAGCAGATTTATGGTATTATATAAGTATAAAAAATAAAAGAGGAGTATTTTCTTATGATTAAAGTAATGCAATACGGCGAAGGTAACTTTTTGAGAACGTTCGTGGACGCGTATTTTCATACGCTGAATGAAGAGGGCGGCGACTACGGCGTGTATATCGTTAAGCCGATCATGTTCGGAACGTTGGAGCGTTTCGAAAAGCAGAACAATTTGTATAATATCGTTCTGCGCGGCGTGGAAGATGAAAAAACGGTGGAGAAAGTGTATAAGATCCGTTCCCTTAAAGACGTGATCGATCCTTTTACGACCGCGGATAAATATTACGCGCTTGCAAAGGACGCGGAGCTGAAAATTATCGTTTCCAACACCACGGAGGCAGGTATTTGCTATAACGAAACGGACGATATCGAGGGCTTTGAAAAGATCACGTATCCCGCAAAACTGACGAAGTTTTTATATGAAAGATTCAACGCGGGGCTTGGCGGCGTGTATTTAATGCCCGTAGAGCTTATCGACAACAACGCGGACGAATTGAAAAAATGCGTAGATAAATATATCGAGCTTTGGAATTTGCCTGCGGCGTTCAAAAAATGGAACGACGAAAACAACTATTATTGCAACACGCTCGTGGACCGTATCGTGTCCGGCTATCCTCGCGACGAGGAAACGAAAAAGCATTTGGAAGAGCTGATCGGCGAAAAGGACGAGCTCGTTTCCATCGGCGAACCGTTCGGGCTTTGGGCGGTGGAGAATAAAGGAAACATTGCCGACTATATCAAAGAGGGCGTACATAATATCGAGGTCGTTTTGACGAACGATATCAAGTATTATAAAAAGAGAAAGGTGCGCGTGCTCAACGGCAGCCATACCAACCTCGTTCCGGCAGGACTTATGCTCGGCGCGGAAACGGTGTACGATTGCATGAAAGACGAAAAACTTTGTGCGTTCGTGGAAACCACGCTTACGAACGAGATCAATCCGTTCGTTTCGGACGATATCGCCGCGACGACGGTGTTTGCGGAAAGCATCAAGAGTCGTTTCCTCAATCCGTATTTGAATCATCAGCTTATTTCCATTTCGCTCAACTCCATTTCCAAATGGCGCGCGCGCGTTCTCCCCAGCTTTAAGGATTACTATCAGGCGAACGGCAAGATAGCGCCAAATCTTACGATCGGGTTCTCTTACCTGATGGCGCTGTATTCCAAGATCGAAAAGAATGGGGATAAATACGAGGTTAAGCTTGCAAACCGCACGGTAGAGATCAAAGACGATCAGCCGTACCTCGATTATTTCGCGGCGAAAAAATCGATCGGCGGCTTTATGTCGGACGAGAAGATCTGGGGCGAGGACCTCACCAAGTATTGCGGTTTCTACGACGCGGTGAATGCAAACGTTGCGGCGATTTTGCGTGGAGAAGTACTCCTTTAAGAGGATAAGATTATGAAAGATCAAGTTATTATCAACGAGAAAGACAACGTGGGTATTTCGCTTGCAGGCGTAGGCGAAATACCGGCAGGACACAAATTTGCGCTTCGCGATATTCCCCAAGGCGAATACGTGATCAAGTACGGCGAAATTATCGGCAGAGCGACTGCGGATATAAAGAAAGGCGAGTGGGTGCATACGCATAACGTGAAATCGCATTTGGACGAAAGCGTGGCGTACAGCTACGAGTTCAACGCCGCCGTGCCGCAAAAAACGAAAGCGACGTTCAAGGGCTTTAAGCGCGCGTGGGGCAGAGCGGGTATCCGCAACGAAATTTATATCATTCCCACCGTCGGTTGCGTAAACAACGCGTGTATGCGCCTTGCAAAGGACGCGCAGAAATTTGTCGAGGGAAGTATCGACGGCATTTTCGCGCTCACGCATCAATTCGGTTGCTCGCAGCTCGGACAGGATAACGACAACATTAAAAAATTGCTCTGTGCGATCGCACTCAACCCCAACGCAAGTTTCGTACTGTTCGTGGGGCTCGGTTGTGAAAATAACGGTATGGATGGGATCAAGGAATATCTCGCTCCGTTTAAGCGCGACAATATCGCGTACTTTAACTGTCAGGACGTGGAGGACGAACACGCGTACGGCATGGAGATACTCAAAGACTTCGCGGCGAAAGCAAAAGATTTCAAGCGCGAGGACGTGGATTTTTCCGAGCTTTGTATCGGACTCAAATGCGGCGGCAGCGACGGCTATTCGGGCTTGACGGCAAATCCGCTCGTAGGCAGGATCACGGACAGGACGGTGGGGGCAGGCGGCAGCGCAATCCTGACCGAAGTGCCCGAAATGTTCGGTGCGGAACAACTTCTGATGAATAAGTGTAAAAACCAAGAAATTTTCGAAAAATATAAGAAGATGATCGAGGATTTCAAGGCGTATTATACGACGCAGGGCTTCCCTGTGTACGAGAACCCCAGCCCTGGGAATAAAAAGGGCGGCATTACCACGCTCGAAGAAAAATCGCTCGGTTGCGTGGAAAAGGCAGGATCGAGCAAGATCGTGGACGTTTTAGACTACGGCGAGCTCGTAAAAGAAGTGGGCGTGTCTGCGCTCAACGCCCCTGGGAACGATTTGATCGCGGCGACGGCGCTCGCGGCACGCGGCTGTCAGATCGTGTTGTTCACGACGGGCAGAGGTACGCCGTTCAGTACGTTCGTGCCTACGATGAAAATTTCCACCAATTCCCGTTTGGCGGCGCATAAGAGCAACTGGATCGATTTCAACGCGTACGATATGGACGAGGACGGACTTTTCGATCTGCTCGTGAAAACGGCGAGCGGCGAATATATCTGCAAGAGCGAGGACGTTCGCGAGATCGCGTTCTATAAGACGGGTGTAACGCTTTAATCAGGAGAAGAGATATGCGCACGGAAAGAATAAAGCTTTGGCAAGGAAAAGAAGAGCCGTATATGACGGCATATATGCCCGAGGAGAAAAAGAGCGATTGTGCGATCTTGATCTTCCCTGGGGGCGGTTATACCCACCGCGCACAGCACGAGGGGAAAGCTTACGCGGAATTTTTCGCGGCGCACGGTATTTTCTCCGCGGTCGTCGAATATCGCGTTTTTCCCGACGTATTCCCCGCGCCCTTGCAGGACGCGCAAAGAGGTTTGCAGATATTGCGCTACAACGCGGAAAAGTACGGTATCGATAAAAACAAGATCGCGGTCATGGGCTCGTCGGCAGGCGCGCACCTTGCCGCAACCCTTTCCACGTATAGACAATTTGTGGCGGACGAGGGCGACGAGATATCGAAAGAATGTATTTTGCCGAATGCCCAGATACTTTGCTACGGCGTACTCGATCTTGTCAGCGATTACGCGCACGTGGGTTCGGGAGATCATCTGCTCGGGGATAAAAAAGCAGAGCTGGGCGCGAGTTTGTCGCCTGCATTGATGGCGGACGAAAAAACGCCGCAAGCGTTCCTTTGGCATACGTGGTCGGACGGCGGCGTACCCGTGGAAAACAGCTTGGAATACGTTAAACGCTTGCGCACGCAGGGAGTACCTGCGGAATTGCACGTCTTTCCCGACGGCGGACACGGTATGGGACTTTGCGCAGGCGAGGACAAAACGCGGCAATATAACGCCAAGTGGGCGAAATTATTGCTCGAATGGTTGCAATTTATCGATTTCGTTAAATGAGGCGTTTGAATGGATAAAAAAACAAAAATAAAAGAGACGCGTAGCTTCGTATTGATGGTCTTGTCGGCGGTCGTTTCGGCGGTCGGGCTTTGGGTGTTCGTGTATCCCTCCGACTTCGCGCCGAGCGGCGTGGACGGTATCGCTACGATGTTGCAGTATTTGACGAACGTCAACGCAGGTATTTTCACGTTTGCGCTCAATTTGCCTCTACTTATCGCGGCTTGGTTCATTTTGAAAAAACGGTACGTGATCTATACGATCGCATACACGGTGCTGACTTCCCTGTTATTGCTCGTGTTGGAGGCGGTGGATTTTTATCAGTACGTTACTTCGACCGATCGGTTAATCCCCGCTATTTTCGGCGGCGTGGCGCAAGGCTGTACGGGGCTGATGCTCAAAATCGGCGCGTCGGCAGGCGGCGTGGATGTCATGGCGTGTATGGTGCAAAAGAAAATGCCGCATAAAAACGTGGAAAGCGTGATCGCGTTTTTGAGCTTCGTGATCGTCGGTGTTTCCTATTTCGTCTTTTGGGATCTCAACAGTATACTGCTTTCCGCTGTGGAAATTTTCGTATGCCAAAAGGTAACGGAGTTGATTTTGCGCGATACCCGAAACGCGGTGGAGTTCAAAATCGTTACCGACAATCCCAAGGAGATCGGCGACGAAATATTATACGAAATGCGCAAAGGCGCAACGATTGTGGACGGGCGCGGTCTGTTCACCGAAGATGGTAAAACGGTGATATTTTGCGTCGTCAGTTATCGACAGATTCCCGAGTTTTTGTCCTTGGTTGCCAAGTATGAGGGTACGTTCGTTTACTATTCCGACGTAATGGGCGTGCGCGGTAATTTCGATTGGCGCAAAGAGGACGAGGGCGAGGAAGATATTCAAAAAAGAGAAGAAAAATTAAAAGGAGCCAACAAACAATGAGCTACGTAAAAGATAACTTTTTATTAACAAACAAAACAGCGGAAAAACTTTATGCCGCATACGCAAAAGATATGCCGATCTTCGACTATCATTGCCATCTGCCCGAAAAGCAGATCCTTGAAAATAAGCCGTTTAACGACGTGTTTGAAATCTGGCTTGCCGGCGACCACTATAAGTGGCGGTTGATGAGAAACTACGGCGTAAACGAGGAATTTATCACGGGCAAATCGACGACGAACAAGGAAAAATTCGTAACCTATTGTCGCGTTCTCGGCACGGCGTTCGGCAATCCTCTGTATCATTGGTCGCAGGTGGAGCTCAAAGAGTTCTTCGATTGCGATAAGGAGATCAACGAGGAAAACGCCGAGGCGATCTGGGAGGAGTGTAACGCGTATATTAAAGCGAACAACGTAACGCCCCAAAGTTTGATCGAGCGTTCCAACGTTTCGTGCGTATTCACCACGAACGAAATTTTCGACGACCTTTCGACCTTCGTGGAGATCAAGAAAAAGGATTATAAATTCCAAGTGATCCCTGCTTTCCGTGCAGATAAGATCATGAATATCGACGCAAAGGGCTATAAAGCGTTTATCGAAAAGCTGGAATCCCTCACGACCGAGATCAAAAATATCGACGCGTTGGAAAAAGCGATCGAGGCGCGCCTCAACGAGTTTATCAAAGTAGGCACGCGCGCAAGCGATATCGCGCTGGAAAGCGTGTATCCCGTTGCGGAAAAAGCGGCGGCGGATAAGGTGCTCAAAGACGCGCTCGACGGCAAGGCGATCGGCGAGGCAGACGCGAAAGTATTCAAAGGCTATCTGACCTATTTCCTGTTCAAGTTGTACGCAAAATACGATATCGCAACCGAATTACACGTGGGGGCGATGCGTAACAACAACTCGGCGATGCTCGAAAAGCTTGGTTTGGATA
Organism: Clostridia bacterium; assembly: GCA_017463025.1. Classification (GTDB taxonomy): domain Bacteria; phylum Bacillota; class Clostridia; order Christensenellales; family Borkfalkiaceae; genus Scatosoma. The sequence continues at coordinate 14,592 of JAFTPZ010000016.1, read as the reverse complement.
CGGGCTTTGACAGTATTTCCGATGAGAACAGCATTAAATATACTTCCCGTCTGTTCGACAAGTTGAATATGGAAAACGCGTTGCCGAAAACGATCCTTTTCAACCTCAATCCCAAGATGAATACGGAGATCATGACGCTGATGGGCTGTTTCCAAAGCGACGTGGCAAAGGGTAAAATTCAATACGGTCCCGCTTGGTGGTTCTTGGATAATAAAGTGGGTATGGAAAAGCACCTTGAAGACCTTACGGCAACGGGACATATCGGCGCGTTTATCGGTATGCTTACGGACAGCCGTTCGCTTTTGTCCTATCCCCGTCATCACTATTTCAGAAGAATTCTTTGCAACTATCTCGGCGGTATGATGGAGCGCGGTGAAATGACGCAAAACGAAACGCTCGTGGGCGAGGTCGTAAAAGACGTTTGCTATCGCAATGCCATTGCGTATTTCAAACTTTAATCGGAAAATATAAAAAAGAATAGTCAAAACCGTAGATTTTTATTTTCGGTTATGCTATAATGATAGATGAAGAATACGGAAGGCATAGTTGAAATGGCGGAAGAGATAAAGTCCGTTGAGCAAAAACGGAAGATAAAAGACCTTTTGAAAGGTTGGTTGGGTGATATTGTCGTGGCGTGTCTGGCTGGAGTAATCGTCGGTTTTGCGTATTACTTTTTTCAAAACAGCAACGGATTTGCCCCTGGGGGAGTCGGTGGTCTTGCCACGATCACCTATCACTTGTTGGGCATAAACGGCGTGGATTTTTCGTGGGCGGTATTGATGGTCGCGTTTAATATCCCCATTTTCGTGCTCGTAAGTATTTTCGTCAACCGTAGGCTGGGCGTAATTTTGATTGTCTATATGCTCGTGCAATCGTTCAGTACGGAAATTTACGAGTTGCTCGGTTGGTTGCCCTATTGCAAGCTGAATAACGGCGAGGATTTCGAGATCGTGTTCGCTTGTATCGCGACGGGCGTCATTTCGGGCTTCGGGTTTTCAATGATGTTGAAGCGTTTCGGAGCAAGCGGCGGCACGTATGCTATTTCCGCGCTGATCAAGCATTGGAAGCCGGCGACGAATATTGCGTATGTTTCTTTTTTGCTTGATGGGAGCGTGGTGTTTATCGCGTTTTTCGTATACGGCATGAAGATCGCGCCGGTGATCTGTACTTTGCTTAACCTGTTTATTGCAAACGTGGTGGTGGATTACGCGCTTTCGGGTATTCGGAACGGTTATAAATTCGAGATCGTTACGGACAAGCCGAACGAACTGTCCGCAGAGCTGATCGAAAAGCTCAAACACGGCGTAACGGAAATTACCGTGCAGGGTATGTATTCGCATACGGAAAAATATATGCTCGTTTGCATTATCCGTAAAAAACAGGTAGGCGAGATGATGAAGATCATTCAGCGCTACAAAGGCACTTTCGCGAGCTTTTCCAAGGTCAACGAAGTGTTTGGCAGATTTAAGAAATAATAAAAAAGAGGTATTATATCATGGACAAACTTATTCCCGTAGTCGTTATCAAAGAACTCGGAGAAACGGACAAAATTTTGACGGCGCTCAAAAAGAGCGGCATCAACTGCGCGGAGATCACTTTCCGTACCGCTTGCGCGGCAGAGGCGATCGAATACGCTTGCAAAAACTATCCCGATATGAACGTGGGCGCGGGTACGGTCATCAACGCGGAACAATGCGAAAAGGCACTTTCGGTCGGTGCGAAATTTATCGTATCCCCCGGACTTTCGGTTGCGGTTGCGAAAATCTGTAAAGAACGCAACGTTCCTTACTACCCTGGGTGCGTAACGCCGACGGAGATCATGCAGGCGTTGGAGCTTGGTATCACCACGGTGAAATTCTTCCCTGCGAACGTGTACGGCGGACTCAAAGCGATGAAAGCGTTGGCAGGACCTTTCCCTCAAATCAAATTCATTCCCACGGGCGGCGTGAATCGCGAAAATCTCGACGAATTCCTTGCTTGGGAAAAAATCTACGCCGTGGGCGGTTCCTTTATGGTAGAGGAAGCGTTAAATGCAAATAAGTAAAAAAGCGGTTCTCGACGAGCTGAAAGGCTATTTGTTTATGTTGCTCGGCTGTATTGCCTACGGTTCGAGCACTAGCCTGTTCCTTGCGGATAACGAGATCATCGCAGGCGGCGTAACCGGTCTTGCGGTATTGATCAACTACCTTAATCCGAATATCCTGATCGGTATGATCTCCATTGCGATCAACGTGCCAATTCTTATATTCGGGGTGAAATTCCAAGGCTGGAAGTTCGTGATCCGTTGCTTGATCACCGTCGCCACGCTCGGCGTCGTAACCGACCTTTTGGGAATACTTTTCCCCGATCCGTTGACGACGGACGGCGTTTTGGCGTCCTTATACGGCGGTATCTGCCAAGGCATAGGCATAGGACTGTTCGTTCGCTACGAGTTTTCCAGCGGCGGCACGGAATTGCTCGGCAGACTGATCGCGCGCTTTATCAAAGCGTTGAATATTCCCGTGTGCGTGGGGATTTTAGACGGTATTATCGTCGTGGTCGGTTCGATCGTTACGCAAAACCCCTCGAATATGCTGCACGCATTGATCGTGGTATTTTTGAGTACGAAAGTGTCCGAAATGATCTTGGTCGGGTTTGAAAAATCCAAGCTTTGCATCATTATCACGGATAAGGGCGAGGAGCTTTCCGAGGCATTACTTAAAAATAGCCCCCGAGGCGTTACCATGCTCGACGGGCAGGGTATGTATACGCATAAAGACCATAACGTGTTGTTGACCTGCGTGAAAAATCAGCAGCTTACGCAACTCAAACAAATCGTGAAATCCGTCGACGAACACGCGTTCATTATTATCAACGAATCCGCAGAGGTTCGCGGACAAGGGTTTCAATCGCTTAATCAGGACGAAAAATAAAAAATAAAAAAAGAGGTATAAAACAATGAAAAAAGTAGTAACTTTCGGTGAATTGATGCTCCGACTTGCACCCGAGAATTATCTCCGTTTCGTGCAGGCGGAAAAGTATCAGGCGACCTTCGGCGGCGCAGAGGCAAACGTAGCGGTATCGCTCGCGAATTATGGTATCGATGCGGCGTTCGTAACGAAATTGCCTACGCACGAGATCGGTCAGGCGGCTGTAAATTCCGTTCGTAAGTTCGGCGTAGACACGAGCAAGATCGTGCGCGGCGGCGACAGAGTGGGCATTTACTATTGCGAAAAGGGCGCAAGCCAAAGACCTTCCAAAGTCATTTACGACAGAGCGTACAGCGCGATCGCTATGGCGAAAAAGGAAGATTTCGATTGGGCGAGCATTTTCGAGGGAGTGGAATGGTTCCACTTCACGGGTATCACGCCGGCGCTTTCCGACGAGGTTGCGGCGATCTGCGTAGAGGCTTGTAAGGCGGCGAAAGAAAGAAACATCACCATTTCTTGCGATCTTAACTTCCGCAAAAAGCTTTGGACGAAAGAAAAAGCAGGTCAGGTTATGGGCGAGCTTTGCCATTATATCGACTACTGTATCGCCAACGAAGAGGACGCGAAAGACGTGTTCGGCATCGAGGCGGACAACAGCGATATTTACGGCGGTAAGCTGGACAGAAACGGGTATATCTCCGTTGCGAAGAAGCTTACGGAAAGATTTAACTTCAAGGGCGTTGCAATCACTCTCCGCGAGAGCAAGAGCGCGAATGACAACGACTGGTCGGGTATGCTTTACACGGGCGGCGAGGCGTATTTCTCCAAGAAATACTCCATGCATATCGTGGATCGCGTAGGCGGCGGCGACAGCTTTGGCGGCGGTTTGATCTATTCGCTCGTGAGTGGCTACGAGCCTCAACAGGCGATCGAGTTTGCGGTGGCGGCGAGCTGCTTGAAGCACACGATCGAGGGCGACTACAACATGATGAGCGTTGCGGAAGTGAAAAATCTTGCCGGCGGCGACGCGAGCGGTAGAGTCCAGAGATAATCAGCATATAGTTTTCTCCAAAAATATGAAAAAATACGTTCTTGCGAATTGTTCGCAGGGGCGTATTTTTTTATAAAAAATTTACTTTCACCATACGAAAATCTGATAGATAGGAAAAAGGAAAATGCGTATAATAAGGGTGTACAAGAAATCAAAGGAGAAAAAATCATGAAGAAAGTGTTTTTACGCGGCGTTTTAGCTCTCACACTTACGTTCGGTTTTTCCGCTTGCATGGGCAGAGAAAAGAATATCAGCGTGATCGCGCGAGAAAAGGGTAGCGGAACGAGGGAGGCGTTCGATAAGGTGATCACCGACGGCAACGGTAACTTCCTTGAAATGAAGGACGAAAACGGAAAGAAGGCATATAAAACAACGCTCGAAGCGATCGAAAAGTATACCACAGGCGACGTGAAAACGTCGGTGGGGAACGATAAAAACGCAATCGGCTACGTTTCCCTCGGCGCTTTGGACGATACGGTTAAAGTGGTAACGGTGAACGGCGTTGCGCCGAACAAAGAAAGGGTGTTAGACGGCAGCTACGCGATCCAACGCCCGTTCGTGATTATGACGAACGCGACGGTAACGTTAACGCCCCGTGCGGCGGATTTTCTCAATTACCTGCAAAGCGCGGAAATGCAAAGCCACGCGGAAAGCGCGGAGGTGGGTTGTATTTACCTGTCTGATCCCGAAAAGCGCGCGAGAGAGGGCGACGCGCCCGTGGAGGTCGCACAATGGGCAAACCTCGATTCCTTGCCGGACGGGGAAAAGATCAAGATAAGCGGTTCGAGTTCTATGGAAAAGCTTGCCAAGGCGGCGATGAAAGGATATGCGGCGGCGTACGGCGTGGACGGGAGCAAGATCTTTTCGGAGGACTATCAAGGCTCTTCCGTGGGCTTAAAGGACGCGGAAAACGATACGTCGGGCAACGTGATCGCGCTTTCCTCCACGGCGCAGACAAGCACGAAGATCAAATGTTTTAACGTGTGCTTGGACGCGGTGGCGGTCGTCGTCAATCAGGCGAATACGTTAGTGAGTGATCTGACGATCGGTCAGCTCTACGATATTTATTCGGGTAAGATCAAAAAATTCAGCGAGCTTGCGTAAAGGATAGGAGGATATGACGAATACGAAAGTAAAGGAAAAAATCGGTCGATCGGCGTTCACGGCGGCGGCGATACTCTGTATTATTGCCGTCGTTGCCATCTTCGCGTTTCTGATCGTCAAAAGCGTACCTGCATTCGGAAAAATAGGTATTTTGCAATTTATGTTCGGGGATAACTGGTCGCCCGATCGGTTGGATTCGTACGAAAGTCCGCTTTCGGGGTACTACGGGATATTCACAATGATCGTCGGTACGGTTGCGGCGACGGTAGGCGCGCTGTTGATCGGCGGCGTGATCGGGTATTTTACAGCGGTGTTTTTGGTGTTCTTTTGCCCCGAAAAGCTCAAACGAGTACTTGCCTCGGTCATCAACCTGTTGGCAGGTATTCCGTCCGTTGTATACGGCTTTTTCGGGGTGGTATTTTTATTGCCGCTGCTTGCGCTGTTCGCGCCGAATAACGGCACGGGCTTGTTGGCGACTTCGATCATACTCGGCGTTATGATCCTGCCGACGGTCGTATCGTTATCGCGAACGAGTTTGGAGGCGGTACCGCGCGCCTACTACGAGGGGGCGGTGGCGCTTGGCGCAACGCATACGCAGGCGGTGTTCAAGACCGTTGTTCCTGCGGCAAGATCGGGGATCACCGCGTCGCTCGTGCTGGGGATCGGCAGGGCGCTCGGGGAAACGATGGCGGTCGTGATGGTGGCGGGCAATTCTCCTGCATATCCGCACAGTCTGTTCAACAGCTTTCGCGTGCTTACGGCGAATATCGTAATGGAAATGGGGTATGCAGGCGAAGTGCAGGAGGGCGCGCTCGTGGCGACGGGCGTGGTGCTGCTATTCTTTATTTTCCTTGTTAACGTCGTGTTCGGGGCGGTGTCGAATCGCGCGGTGAAAACGTCGGCAAAGCCGAAAAAGGAAAGAAAGACCTCTCTTGCAGGCGTGCGCATACGTGAATTTTTCGGAAATATAGCTTATAAACTCAAAGCCCCGTATATAGGCAGAGCGGCGGCGATCGTCGCAGGCTGTTTTACGGGCTTGGCGCTTTTGTTCGTCGTAGGGTTTATCTTCGTAAAAGGCGTGCCGCATTTGATCGGAAACGGGTATCTCGTGTTCGGGAAATTCGAGTTCGGCGGCAGTCGGATCACTATTTTCCCTGCGATCGTAACTACGCTGATGACGGTGGCGTTAAGTTTGCTTATCGCCGTGCCGATCGGCGTTATGACAGCGATCTTCTTAAACGAATACGCGAGAAAGGGGAACGTTTTCGTGCGTATCGTCCGCGGCGCGATCGACGTTTTGAGCGGCGTGCCGAGCATTGTTTACGGTCTGTTCGGTATGATCACGTTCGTAAAATTGTTCGGTGGATCGAGCAGTATTTTGTCCGGCTCGCTGACGGTAAGCATTATGCTCTTGCCTACGATCGTACGTTCTACCGAGGAAAGCTTGAAATCGGTCGCAGATTCCTTGCGTGAGGGTAGTTTGGCGCTCGGCGCAGGGAAAATGCGTACGATATTCAAGGTCGTTCTGCCCTCCGCGTTATCGGGAATACTTTCCGCAATCCTCCTCTCTATGGGTAGGGTGGTGAGCGAGTCTGCACCGTTTTTGTATACGATGGGTTCGGTCATTTCGGCAACGCCGCACTCGTATACGGACAGCGGCGCAACGCTCGCGGTCGCGCTCTATCGATTGGCGGGCGAGGGGTGGCATATTAACGAGGCGTACGCTACGGCGGTAGTGTTGATCGTGCTTGTGTTGGCGCTGAACTTGCTTGCGGAATGGGTAGCCGCGCGGCTGAATAAAAAACTGACGGGAGATAAAAAATGAAAAAAGTCAAGGAAGAATTGCCGTTCGGGCAAACGATCAGCGTGAAAGGCGCAAACCTTTGGTACGGCGATTTTCACGCTTTGAAGAATATCGATATAGAGATTCCCGAGCGCGCGGTTACGGCGTTTATCGGTCCTTCGGGGTGCGGTAAGTCTACCTTTTTGAAATGCTTTAACCGTATGAACGACCTTGTGGCGGGGTGTAAGATCACGGGCAAATTCATGATCGGCGACGTGGATATCTACGGCAAAACGGACGTGAATGAGTTGCGTAAAAACGTGGGTATGGTATTCCAAAAACCCAACCCGTTCCCGATGAGCGTGTACGAAAATATCGCGTACGGTCCGCGGACGTTCGGTATCCGCAAGCGTGAGCAGCTCGATCGCATTGTGGAAGAATCCTTGCGCGGTGCGGCGATGTGGGACGAACTGAAAGACAGACTGGGAAAGTCCGCGCTCGGACTTTCGGGCGGACAGCAACAGAGGCTTTGTATCGCCCGTGCGCTTGCCGTAAAACCGAAAATAATTTTAATGGACGAACCGACTTCCGCGCTCGATCCCATTTCCACGGGTAAGATCGAGGAACTTTGCGACGAGCTCAAAACGAGTACGACCATTGTGATCGTTACCCATAATATGCAACAGGCGACGCGTATTTCGGATAAGACGGGCTTTTTCCTGCTCGGCGAGCTTGTTGAATACGGCGATACGGAGGATATTTTTTCCGATCCCAAGGACGAGCGGACGGAGCGGTATATCACGGGAAGATTCGGTTAATAAGCGATGAAAAACAGTATCATGGAGGGGGAAAATAATGTCGATAAGAAAAATATTCGAGGACGAGTTGGCGGCGTTGAAAAGCGAGCTGGTGGAGATGTGTCGGCTGACGGAAACGATGATCGAAAATGCGATCACGGCGCTTTTGAACCGCGATAGAGAGCTGGGAAAAAGCGTCGGGAAAATGGATAAGCGCGTGGACGAATACGAAATGGACATCGAAAAACGATGTATGCGTATTTTACTCAAACAACAGCCTGTGGCAAAGGACTTTCGCGTGGTTTCCACGGCGCTCAAAATGATCACGGATATCGAGCGGTTTGGGGATCAAGCGAGCGATATCGGCGACATCGTTTACCATATAACGGGGGATAACTATATCAAGCCGTTACATTATTTGAAAGCGATGGGGAATTTGGCGGTGAAAATGGCGCGCGAGAGCGTCGATTCCTTTATCCGTAACGACGAGTCGCTTGCCGATCGAGTCATTCAGACGGACGACGAGATGGACGAGCTGTTTCTCACTGTGAAAAACGAATTGATCTCACTTATCAAGCAAAACGCGGAAAACGGCGATCAGGCGATCGATTTAATGATGATCGCAAAATACCTCGAAAGAATAGGCGATCACGCCGTAAACGTGGCGGAATGGACGAAATACAACGGAACGGGAGTGCATTTGAAATTTTGATGAACGCATTTTGCGGTCGGCGGAGAGGTTTTTATAAAATTTCCGCGAGCTTTTCGTAGAGCGCGCGGCGGCTGCACGCCTCTTCTTCCGCCTTTTTGAAAAGCTCGTCCGCGATTTCGGGCGCGGCTTTTTTTAACGAGGCGAAACGGTTTTCTCCCATTAAGAAGTCTTGGAAAGGGGCGGTGGGGGCTTTGCTGTCAAGGATAAACGGCTTTTTATTCTCCGCTTTGAGCGCAGGGTTATATCGATACAGTTGCCAATAACCGCTATCTACCGCGAGTTTTTCCTCGTCCATACTCTTACTCATCGGCGCACCGTGCGCGATACACGGCGAATACGCGATGATGAGCGACGGACCGTTATAACTTTCCGCCTCCGTCAGCGCATTCAAAAACTGCTGTTTGTTTGCACCCATAGACACCTGCGCCACGTATACGTAACCGTAGGTGATCGCCATCATACCCATATCCTTTTTCTTGATACGCTTGCCTGCCGTAGCGAAACGCGCCGTTGCGCCCATTGGCGTAGCTTTGGACGACTGACCGCCCGTATTCGAATATACCTCCGAATCGAGTACCAGCACGTTGACGTTCGCGCCGCTTGCGAGCACGTGATCGAGTCCACCGTAGCCTATATCGTACGCCCAACCGTCGCCGCCGACGATCCACACCGATTTATCCGTATCGAGCGCGAGGCGCATACCGTAACCGAATTCGGCGTTGTCCTCAAAGAGCGAGTTTGCCCAAGCAGGACCCTTACCGTCGGCGTTTTTCGTGTACGGGCAGGTGGGGGAAGAACCGCCGTAAATGGACGAACATCCCGTGGCGTTGGCAATGATCATTTTTTCACCGAAAAGTTGGGTAAGGACTTTGATATACGAGGTCTCGCCGCAACCGGAGCAGGCGTAGGAAAACTCAAACAGAGGCTGAAAAAACTGACTGCCCTTGACGGTGTTCCGCTTGAAAAGGCTCGTGTCTGCTTGTTTGACGTTCTCCGCAAATTCCCAGTTTCTACCTTCTTTGGGAAGCAGGTCGGTAGCTTTGCGCATGACGAGCGCTTTTTCTTTGGCTGGGCAGACGTTGGCGCACACGCCGCAACCCATACAATCGTGCGGCGCGACCTGTATGCGGAAGTGCGCGTTTTGCAAGCCCGTGGCAGGCTTGGTGATAAAATGTTCCGGCTTATCAACGTTTTCGTCGAGCACGAAAGGCCGAATACAGGCGTGCGGACATACGAAACTACATTGATTGCATTGTATACAGTTTTGCGGTATCCATTCGGGGAGCAAATACGCCGCTCCGTGTTTTTCCAAACGCGTTGTGCCTGTGGGAACGCTACCGTCCGCCTCGAACGCGGACACGGGGAGCTTGTCGCCCTGCAAAGAAAGGATCGGATGAATAAAAGTTCGGAAATATTCGTCGTTGGGCGTAGGGAGCATATGCTTGCCCTCGATAGTCGTTTTCCAACTTTCCGGATAATCGATTTTTTTGACGCGTTCCTTGGTCATATCGATAGCGGTGATATTGCTTTTGATCACATCTTCGCCCTTTTTGGCGAATTTCTTTTGCAGTTCCTCTTTCAGATACGAAATCGCCTTTTCATACGGCATCACCTTGGGATTGAGCAGGAAAAACGCCGCCTGCATGATCGTACTCGTGCGGCCGCGAAGCCCCACTTCGTTGGCGATCGTCGTAGCGTCGATCGTATACAAGCTTGCGTGTTTTTCGGCAAGTTTTTGCTTAAATAAGGGGGGCAGGTACGCGTTGAGTTCGTTTTCGTCCTTGCACGGACAGTTGATCAGGACCGTGCCGCCCTCTTTGAGATCGGACAGCATATCGTAGCGCGTAACGTACGAAGGATTATGGCAAGCGATAAAGTCGGCGTTATCGATTAGGTACGCCGAGCGGATAGGGGTATTGCCAAAACGTAAATGAGAAACGGTGATGCCGCCCGATTTTTTCGAATCGTACACGAAATACCCCTGTACGAACAGATCGGTGTGATCGCCTATGATCTTGATGGAGTTTTTATTCGCGCCCACCGTGCCGTCCGAACCCAAGCCGTAAAATTTACACGAAACGCGGTCTTTGTGTATGATCGGAAAGGGGGCGGAACAGTCCAAGGAGGTTTGCGTGAGATCGTCGTAAATACCCACGGTGAAATGGTTTTTCGGTTGCGCGCTTTCCAAATTTTCAAATACCGCGCGGCACATGGACGGCGTAAATTCCTTTAAGCCCAAGCCGTATCTGCCGCCAACAACTCGGATATGCGAAAGTCCTTTTTCGGCAAGTGCGGCGCAGACGTCGAGATACAGCGGCTCGCCAAGCGAACCCGACTCTTTCGTTCGATCGAGTACGGCGAGTTTTTGACAGCTTTTGGGGATCGCCTCGCAAAAGGCGGTAACGTCGAACGGACGGTATAGGCGTACTTGGATTACGCCCGTTTTTTTGCCTTCGGCATTCAACGTGTCTACCGTTTCCTGCATAGTGTAGCCGCCGCTACCTACGATCACGGCGACGTACTCCGCTTTTTGGTCGCCGTAGTAATCGAACAGACGATAGGCTCTGCCCGTGATTTGAGCGACTTTATCCATAATTTCCTGCACCGTTTTAGGGGTGGAAAGGTAATAATTGTTGGCCGCCTCACGGTTTTGGAAATAGGTGTCGGGATTTTGCGCCGTACCGCGCTGTCGGGGGTGGTCGGGCGAAAGTGCGCGCGCTCGGAATTTGTCTATATCCACCTGATCGACGAGCGGTTTCATTTCTTCATACTCGATCATATCGATCTTGGAAAGCTCGTGCGAAGTGCGGAAACCGTCGAAAAAGTGCAAAAAGGGTACGCTCGTTTTCAGCGTGGCAAGGTGCGCTACGAGCGCGAGATCCATCGTTTCCTGCACGGAGGCGGAAGCGAGCAGAGCAAAGCCCGTTTGGCGCGCCGCCATAACGTCCTGATGATCGCCGAAAATACTTAACGCATGGGCGGCAAGGGCGCGTGCGCTGACGTGGAATACGGTAGGAAGCAGTTCGCCCGCGATCTTATACATATCGGGCAACATTAATAAAAGTCCTTGACTACACGTGTACGTTGTGGCGAGCGCGCCGCAGGTGAGCGCGCCGTGCATAGCGCCGGCCACGCCGCTTTCCGATTGCATTTGTACGACTTTCGGCGTTACGCCGAATAAGTTGGGTTTATGTGCGCTTGACCATTCGTCCGCTTGTTCCGCCATAGGCGTAGACGGGGTGATCGGGTAGATGATGGCAAGCTCGGAAAAGGCGTAGGATACGTGGCTTGCCGCCGCGTTGCCGTCCATCGTTATTTTTTTCATAATAATACCTCCGTGGGGTGCGTTGTGGGAGGATTATTGACTTTCTCGGGAAAAATATTTCAACGAGGCGAAAAATTACTTGCTTTTTTGGAAATACTGTTATAAAATTATCAGGAGGTGAACGTTTATGAAATACGTATGCGCGATCTGCGGCTATGTTTACGACGAGGAAAAGGGAGATCCCGAGAACGGTATTCCTGCCGGTACGAAATGGGAAGACCTGCCCGACGGCTGGGTTTGTCCGCTTTGCGTCGTAGGAAAAGAAAATTTTACGGAGGATTAAAAAGTATGACGATTACGGAACAGATAAAATATATCGGGGTGAATGATAAAAATATCGATCTGTTCGAGGGTATGTATCGCGTGCCGAATGGCGTGGCGTATAATTCGTATGTGATCTGTGATCAAAAAATAGCCGTTTTCGATACGGTGGACGGGGCGTTTGGAGCAGAGTGGTTGAAAAAACTCTCGGCGGCGCTCGAGGGCAGAACGCCCGATTATCTGATCGTACAGCATATGGAACCCGATCATTCGGCAAATATACTTGCTTTTGCCAAGGCGTATCCCGAGGCGGTGATCGTGTCGTCGTCCAAAGCGTTCGTGATGATGAACAGCTTTTTCGGTACGGATTTTGCAGACAGGCGAATGGTCGTTACGGACGGCTCGACGTTAGAGCTTGGAAATCACAAGCTTACGTTTATCGCCGCGCCCATGGTGCATTGGCCCGAAGTATTCGTAACCTACGAAGAAAGGGAGAAGATCTTGTTTTCGGCGGACGCGTTCGGAAAGTTTGGGGCTAACGACGTCGAAGAGGAGTGGGCTTGCGAGGCGAGGAGATATTATTTCGGGATCGTCGGGAAGTACGGGGTACAGGTGCAAAGTCTTTTGAAAAAACTGTCGGGATATGAAGTGCGGACGATCTGCCCGTTGCACGGTCCTGTTTTAAGAGAAAAGCTTGATTATTATCTGGGATTGTACGATACTTGGTCGAGCTACGGAGTGGAGAGCGAGGGCGTTGTGATCGCCTATACCTCCGTTTACGGGAATACGAAAAAGGCGGTGGAGCTGCTCGCGGAAAAACTGAAAGAAAACGGCTGTAAGAAAGTGGTAATCAACGATCTGGCGCGTTGCGATACGGCAGAGGCGGTAGAGGACGCGTTCCGATATGGAAAACTCGTGCTTGCGACGACGACGTATAACGGGGAAATCTTTCCGTTTATGCGTAATTTTATCCACGATCTGACCGAGCGTAATTTTCAAAGCCGAACGGTCGGGTTTATGGAGAACGGGAGCTGGGCGCCTATGGCGACGAGGGTTATGCGCGGTATGCTCGAAAAATGTAAAAATATACGCTATACGGAAGCGACGGTGAAGATACTGTCTTCGTTAAACGCGGAAAGTCGTGGGCAAATAAACGCGCTTGCAGAGGAATTGTGCAAGGAATAGGCACATATAACAAGAAAAATCCTTTTTCGGGTGTGAAAAAGGATTGACATTTGAAAAATCATTTGTTATAATATATGCGTTTCTGAAATTTCGAGGCGTAGCGCAGTTGGTAGCGCGCAGCGTTCGGGACGCTGAGGTCGTGGGTTCGAACCCCGTCGCCTCGACCAAAATGCGGTAAAAATCGTTAAAAAATGCGGTTTTTACCGCGTTTTTCTTGCGTTTTTTGCCCGTTTTCTTAAAAAGCATTTGTAAAATACGGGGATTTTTTGGGGCTTTTTACCACTGATCGAGTTTTTTACCTTCTTTCAGAAGGTATTCGTCCGAAAGTTTAGTATAAGTATCTTCCAATACTCCCTGCGAGTGCCCCACGAATTCGTCCCGAGCAGGGCTTTCCACGCCGCATTCCTGACATTTCGTGTAGAACGTCGTGCGCAGATCGTACAGCTTATGTTCTGGCAACACCTCTTTGATCCGACGTCGGATCAACTGCGGTGAAGGGAGCACGCCGATTCCTTCCGTCAGATACGGTCGTAAACGTTTCAGGATCGGGATCTTTTTGTAAACGACTTTTCTCTTTTTCCGTTTGCTGTTTATTGCCACGATAAACTCGCCTTCGATTTTTGCGGATTTCAATTCATTCGGGCGAAGTCCGGTGTAGAGTGCGATCGCGACGGCTTTGACAAAGTCCGGTTCAGTCAAGCCTGCGAACAGGCGTTCTTCCTCGGCGCGTGTCAGAGCCGAGCCGTGCTCGCTTTCGTGTTGGACGTTCTGAACGAGTGCAAGAGGGTTTCGGTCTATGAGATTATGCAGGATAGCCGCTTTGAAGATGATCGTTAAAAGCGAGTAGATTTCTTCGGCGCTTTTCCCTTTCCCCTCGTAGATCAAACGTTCGACCAGAACTTGACAATGTGCCGGTGTGATCCGTTTGAGTGGCATTTCCTTGAAGTGAGGCAGGATATGTAGCTTTAATCTCGACGTATCGCACTTGTACGTTTGCGGTGAAACCTTCTTTTTCCGAAAGTTTTCGAAAAAGTATAGAGCGAACGCCGAGAACGTCGTGGGAATGTCCATGAGCTCGGGGTGTTCCTGTTGCGCCGTTTTCAGCTTTTCCAAGAAATTCGCTTTCGCCTTTTCGATCGTCTTTCCGCTTGCGCTGATATTGTAACCGTTCGCACGGTAGCGAAATTCGTAGGTGTAGCAGTTCTTGCCGCATTTGTGATACCGCACGCGCACCGTCTTTTTGTTGATTCGATATTCAGTTTTGAATTGTTTTGGCATTTGTTGTAACTCCTTTTCTGAAAATTCAACAAATCCCACGTTTTCACCCGACTTCCCCAAGTCGGGGTTTTCTTTTTCTCCACCGGAAACGACTTGCAGCCGTTCCTGAATAGATACTACCTTCGGATCGTCGACAAAACGTAGAATCGGTTTGAATTCTTGTTTCGAGTCAAAATATCCTAAAAGT
>JAFTPZ010000037.1 GCA_017463025.1 Clostridia bacterium | reverse complement strand
TTGTTTTTTGTTTGTTTCCATAATATTAAATCCTTTCCCCGTGTTGCCGATAGGACAGCAGATTTTTTAATTTTTTATGATTTGTAATGCTTTTAATATGTAGTCGGGTTTTAAGGTATCGTAATATCTAATTGGACCATTATCAAATTTGATAGTTACGGTTAGATATTTATTTCCCGTTTCAATATCTTTTTCTACTATATTACCTGTTCTTTTATTTCTTGCGATTGTAAAACCGCATATTTCATTTTCAAGTTGTCTATGAATAACAGTTCCCGTACATATATTTCCGTGAATATCTATTTTTTGTACTTTTGTTCCTATCCGTATATGCCACAATTCTTTTTTTGTCATTTTTCTTTTCTCCTTTGGGGCGGTTACGCCGCCCCGTTAATTCTTTTTTGTTGTTCTTCGTCTTTGATAATTTCCGAGCCGTGCAAACGTCGAATTTCTTCAAGCGTTAATTTGTGTTTGTTGTTCGTCGGATTATCCGTCCACGCCCACGCCTTTTTACCTGAACAATAGAAGAAACCAAGCTCTTTGAGTTTTTCGCGGTAGGCGTAGGCATTGAACACCCACAACCAAGAACCGCAAAGCTCTATGCGACAGTTAAACGAGATAATCGCGTTAATGATTTTGTGGAAGTTGTCGGGAACGTTGGCGCGTTCGTCGGCTTTGGTGTAAGTCTTGCCGTCTGCGGTCGCGTGTACGTTCTTAACCCGTTTCAAGATTTCGTCGTATTCGTTGTTGATTTGTTGCATATCTGCGGTATTTCCGCCCCTGTCGGGGTGGTGCGCGAAAGCAAGTTTTTTATACTGTGCTTTCAGTTCTTCGATTGTCTTAACGTCTTTGAAAAATTTGTAAATCATAATGAGTACACCTCGTAAAATTTTTTTGTAGCTATACGCTTTTTTTTAATTGACTTTGTAAAAAATATCTGTTATACTTTTGCTATGGGTTTTGAAATACGGGAGCGTAGGCAGGTTGTTTGCCCCCGCATTTCGGGTAGTGCCGTTCGGAAACGAACGGCTTTATTTATTTGTTTAACTCTCTATAATCAAGAGAATTTCGACGATTTCATCGCTATCGAAACCTAATCTTTTAAGTATTTCGATAAGCTTTCTAAATTCGTCTTTCCTCAACTTGTCCATATTTCCTTTACCTGCCTTATTTTATTCGTCGTCGCTCGACTTAACCCAAGCCCCCTAAAAAATATAATTAGAGGTGTAAGGGTGCGCCTTACACCTCTTATCAAGGGGTGTGCATATTCATAGAGGGCGACAGTCAAGGGGAAAAAGCCGCTTGCGGCTTTTTAGCTAAAAAAAGTTATGGTAAGCTACCGCATTAAGGAATAACTTTTTTTACGACCCTTGACGGGCGTACTCGAATATGCGAGTTATAAAATAAAGCCATATTAAAACCAAAACCGCGATTCGGCCGGTCCGAGCAGGTTCGCGGGACCGCCGAACGCGGTTTTATAGGCTCGATTAACGTTAAAGTGGTATACACGCACAAAGGAGATTTACTCAAATGACAAACGTACAAAGGAAACGAAAACCCAAAAGCCCGTATAAATGCTTAACGTGGCAACAAAGATTACAATTAGAGGCGTATTTGAAAACAAATACCCCGAAAAAAGAAATAGCGCGCCTGTTAGGCGTGCATATATCAACCGTCTACCGCGAAATTAAACGCGGGTTGTACGAACGGGAAAAGTATTGGACGGATAGTTATAATTACGGAGAACGAAAGCACAAAACCATTCAAGAGTACAGCCCCGACATAGCGCAAGAAAAATATAAACAGGGTTTGACGGCGCGAGGCGCGTCGTTAAAGCTTGGCAACGATTATAAATTTGCTGAATATATAGAAAATCGAATTGTAGACGGCGGCTTAACTCCCCTTGCCGTATTAGGGGAAATACGACGCAATAAAATTGATTTTGCAACGAATATTTGCATACGAACATTATACAATTATATCGACAAGGGCGTGTTTCTGCGCCTTTCGTTGAAGCATTTGCCGTTGAAAGGAAAAAGAAAACCACACCGTAAAAGATTGAATATAGCGGCAAAGGTTTCCAAAGGCACGAGTATAGAAAAACGCCCTGCCGTGATTGACGACAGGACGGAGTTCGGACATTGGGAAATGGATTGCGTTGAGGGAACGAAAAAGAAACGTGAAACGTTGCTTTGTCTTTCCGAACGCATAACGAGAAAAGAAATCATCATTAAAATTCCGAATAAGACAGCTGAAAGCGTAGTGAAAGCTTTGAATAGGATAGAACGGCAATACGGAAAACTGTTTCGCCGCGTGTTTAAGAGTATAACGGTAGACAACGGCGTAGAGTTTTCCGATTGCAAAGGGTTAGAAAGATCGATATATGCAGGGCAACGCACAAAAATTTATTATTGTCACCCGTACAGTAGCTATGAACGTGGTACGAACGAACGGCTTAATCGTGAAATCCGTAGGAAGATACCAAAAGGCACAGATTTGACACAATACAGCGATTTGCAGATTAAAGACGTAGAATATTGGATAAACCATTATCCGCGTCAAGTATTGAATTTTGCCACCTCTGACGAGCTATTTAACGAACATCTTGCCACTCTCTAAAAAAAATTTTAATTTTTTTTCACTTTTTTCGCATAAATTCTTGACATATACGTTTTCCGCTTTTTTTATAGCCTTACGCCCTTTTCTTTCCTAAAACAAAAGGATTTCCTCGCTCGGAAACCCTTTCTTTCGTTTGCTTTATCCTCAATACGCTCTCGCATACACGAGCACGTGCTCGGCTTTCTTGCCGCACACGGCGCATTTTTCTTTCGTTTCGCCCTCCGCGTACACGCGTGCCGTAGCCGCCGTTTCTTCCTTAACTTTATCCTCGCATTCTCTACAACCGCACCAGCCGGCTTTTACGAAATTGCCTGCCTCCACGCCGGCGAGGATTCCCTGCATATCGTCGGCGTAAACAATGCGCTCGTTTCTGCGCGCACGCGCCTTTTCCAGCATATCCTTTTGCACGCTCGCAAGCAGTTCTTTCACGCTTTGAGCCGCGTTTTCCAAAGGTAACTCCACCTTTTCCAAGGTATCGCGCCGTGCACAAAGCATCTTGCCCGCCTCGATATCGCGAGGTCCGAGCTCGATACGAACAGGTACGCCTTTCATTTCCCATTCGTTGAATTTCCATCCGGGGCTGTTATCGCTATTATCGAAGGTTACGCGAATACCTGCTTTCTCCAACTCCGCTTTGAGCGCCTCGCAAGCCTCTACAACGCCGCCCTTTCTCGCGGCGATAGGAACGATCACGCATTGCACGGGCGCAACGACGGGCGGCAACACCAAACCGCGTTCGTCGCCGTGCGTCATAATGATCGCGCCGATCAAACGGGTAGAAACGCCCCAAGAGGTCGTATATGCCGTTTGCAATACTCCCTCGCTGCCAAGGAATTTGATATCGAACGCCGTAGCGAAATTCTGTCCCATATAATGGGAAGTACCTGCCTGCAAGCTCTTGCCGTCGTGCATCATTGCTTCCATGGTATACGTCGCCACCGCGCCAGCAAAACGTTCTTTTTCCGTCTTTCTGCCCGTCAAAACAGGGATCGCTAAACAGTTTTCCGCAAATTCCTTATAGACTTGCAACATTGCTTGCGTTTCTTCTTCCGCTTCCGCCGCGCTCGAATGTACGGTATGCCCCTCCTGCCACAAAAACTCGCTCGTACGCAGGAACGGACGGGTCGTCTTTTCCCACCGCATCACGTTACACCATTGATTGACTTTCAAGGGCAGATCGCGATAGGACTGTACCCATTTGGAACACATCGTACCGATAATCGTTTCGGAAGTAGGACGTATCGCCAACGGCTCGGCAAGTTCCTCGCCGCCTGCCACCGTTACCACGGCGACCTCGGGCGCAAAACCCTCCACGTGCTCCGCCTCTTTCGTGAAATAGCTCATCGGGATCAGCAGGGGGAAATACGCGTTCTCCACGCCGCGTTTTTTGAAACGGGTGTTCATCTCACTTTGAATATTTTCCCAGATCGCGTAGCCGTAAGGGCGAATGACCATCGTGCCCTTGACGGGACCGTAATCGACGAGCTTGGTTTTGAGTACCACGTCGGTATACCACTGCGGAAAGTCCTTTTCGATATCCGCGATCTGTTCTACGAATTGATTTTCTTTTGCCATATTTCTCCTCACTTACGATGATCTTATATCGTTTCTCTCATTACGTACAACCGTTCGCTTTTGAACGACCGTTTGCAAAACTTACCCTTTTATTATAGCTTTTTTTTTACGTATTGTCAATGTTCTTTCCATAGTAAGTTGACAAAATACGGAAATTTTTCGTCGATTTTTTCCTTTTACGCTTCCTGTTTTCCGAATTTCTTTTCATACGCCTCCAAGCATTTTGCGATGACGTCCGTCGCCTCGTCTCGGTGGCATATCTCTTTTACCGTCGTCCGCTTATGTTCGAGCGTTTTATATACCTCGAAGAAATGCATCATTTCTTCAAACACGTGCGGCGGCAATTCCTGAATATCGTAATAATTATGATAGGTGGGATCGCCAAACGGGATCGCAATGATCTTTTCGTCGAGCGAACCGCCGTCGATCATCTTGATCACGCCGATCGGATAGCAGGAAACGAGCGTGGTGGGATAAATACTCTCTCCGCACAAAACGAGTACGTCGAGGGGATCTTCGTCGTCTGCGTACGTGCGCGGAATAAATCCGTAATTTGCAGGATACACGGTAGACGTATATAAAACCCTATCGAGTTTTAACAGTCCCGTTTCCTTATCCAACTCGTATTTCATTTTACTACCCTTGGGTATTTCGATAAACGCTTCGAATTTTTTCGTGGTGATGCGCTCTTTTGCAATATCGTGCCAAACGTTCATAAATCTATCTCCTCTTATTTTATTGTTGGTTATGTTTCTTTTTATTATGAAAGTAAAAAAGCGAACGGGCATTTTGCCTATCCGCTCTTTTGGCGCAGAAGGAGGGATTCGAACCCTCGCTACGGTTATCCCATACTACTCCCTTAGCAGGGGAGCCCCTTGAGCCTCTTGGGTACTTCTGCACGGCTCGCTTTTTCCAAAGCTATATAACTATATCACATTTTTAGCGCATTGTCAAAGCTTTTTGCCGTAAAAAACAAAAAATCTTTCGGAAAATTTCCCCTCCCCAAAACAACAAGCTCGGCGAAAAACGCCGAGCTTGTCCATTCTCTTCAATGCAATTTAGTGCGTGAACAGGAACATCAACAGGAAGATAAGCGTCAATACGTACGTAGCAACGCTGATCTCTTTCGCTTTACCCGTGCAAACCTTGATGATCACGTGCGAAACCAGACCAAAACCGATACCGAACGAAATGTTATAGGTAAACGGCATCATAGCAACCGTGAGGAACGAAGGAAGTGCGATCGCGGGATCGGACCATTCGATATCGCGTACGTTATTCATCATCAGAACGCCAACGTAGATAAGCGCGGTAGCCGTAGCGCAGGAAGGAATCAGCTGCGCGATAGGCGAAAGGAACATTGCAATCGCAAACAGGATCGCGATCACGTAGGACGTGAGCGCCGTCTTACCGCCTGCCGCCGTACCTGCCGAGGATTCCACGAACGTCGTAACCGTCGAAGTACCGAGGATAGCGCCCGTCGTCGTTGCGATAGCGTCCGCCATCATCGCTTTATTCATATTGGGAACGTCGCCGTTTTCATCGAGCAAATTACCACTTCTGCAAGCGCCGTACAGCGTGCCGAGCGTATCGAACATATCCACGAGGCAGAACGCCAACGAGGAAGTAACGAGCATCAGAATAAAGTTGGGAATGCCGTTCTTATCAATGTACGCCGAGAAGTCGAAGCCTTCCGTGAATACCTTACCAACCGTCTGCGTACCGAAATCCTTGAACGCATCGAAAGGATTAGACATAGAAACGCCTGCGAACACCGCTTGGCTGGACGCGTCGCCGAACGCCGCGCCAAGACCGATCAACGCGTAATAAAGTACCGCCGAGCCAAGAATACCCCAAAGGATTGCGCCGCTCACTTTCTTTTTAGACATTGCCGCGATAGCGATAACGCCGAGAACGACTACGAACAAGGGAACGAGCGTCGCCCAATCGTGTCCGCCGAGCAGGTTCATGCTACCCATCGTAACGCCCGTCGAAGTGCTGGGAACAACGAGTTTTGCGTTTTGCACGCCGAGGAATGCGATGAAAAGACCGATACCTGCGGGAATCGCTTTCTTGATATCTTCGGGGATAGCTTTGAAGATCTTTTCACGAAGTCCGGTTGCCGTCAAGGCGATAAATACCAAACCGTCGATTAAAATGAACACGAGCGCGTTTGCATACGTAAAGCCGAAACCTACGCACATCGTATACACGAAGAACGCGTTCAAACCCATACCAGGGGCTTGCGCCAAAGGCAATCCCGACAAAAGACCGATGAGTACAGTACCGATGATCGCGGAAAGCGCGGTTACGATATACATAGCGCCGTAGGAAACGCCGAGGACGTTCACACCCGTACTGAACGGATCCGCAAACATACCTGCGTTTACCATGAGTATGTAAACCATTGCCATAAAGGTCGTCAACCCTGCCATAATTTCCGTTTTCAGGCTCGTACCTTTCTTACGCAGTTCGAATTTTCTTTCCCAGAACGAATCCTTCACTGCTACGTCGGCACTTTCGGTGCCTTGCTGTTCGACGATTTTCTCGTCTTTTTCCACGTTAGACATAACACAAAACTCCTTAAAATATAATTTTTTTCCGTCGAAATCCCCAAAAAGTTTTTCCGACTTATCATAATCTTATCACATTCGACAAATTTTGTCAATTTTTTGAAAGCAATTTTCTTAAAAAAATTCATACGCGAAAACACCTTTCAAACGCTTGCTTTTCCGCTCGAAAAGTTTTATAATAATTTTACAATAAAATAAATTCACTTTTGAGGTATGTTTATGAAAGTTATTATTACGGAAAACTATGAAGAAATGAGCAAAAAAGCGGCGGAAGTCGTGATCGACGTCGTTAAGAAAAACCCGAACGCCGTTCTCGGTTTCGCTACGGGTACGAGCCCGATCGGTCTGTATCAGAATATGATCAAAGACCACAAAGAAAACGGTACGTCCTATAAAAACGTATTCACCGTGAATCTCGACGAATACGTAGGACTCAAAGCCGATCACGATCAAAGCTACGCGTACTTTATGCGCACGAATCTGTTCGATCATATCGACGTGGACCAAAAGAACACCAATCTGCCTATCGGCAGCGCGCCCTGCTTGAAATCGGAATGCGATCGCTACAACGCCCTCCTCGATTCTCACCCCCAAGACGTGCAGGTGCTTGGTATCGGTTCGAACGGGCATATCGGTTTCAACGAGCCCAACACGCCGTTTGATTCCGTAACCCACCTCGTCGACCTCACCGAAAATACGATCAAAGACAATTCCCGTCTGTTCAACTCCATCGACGAAGTACCCCGTCAGGCGCTTTCGATGGGTATTAAGAATATTATGCAGGCGAAATCGATCGTTATGGTTGCGTCGGGCAAGAACAAAGCCGAGGCGGTTCGCGGTATGGTAAAAGGCGAGATCACTCCCGCCCTCCCCGCGTCCGTTTTACAACTCCACCCCTTCGTAACCGTCGTTTGCGACAAAGACGCGGCAAGCTTGCTCTAATACATAAAATATCCGATCCGACGCGAAATCGCGTCGGATTTATTTTATCTGTCGAGATCCGCGCGCAATTCCATTAAGATATTTTCGGGATAATGCGCTTCCACGCCCGAATATTTGCCACGCGCGCCGATCTTCAACAGTTTACCCATATGCGAATACCCCAAAACAACGGGCGGCAGATGCGTTACGATATCGTTGATATTACGAACGACGGTAAATCCCTCCCAACGACGCTTTAAGTCCGCCGTTTTTACACCCCAAAACACCCGAGGCGAGCCAAACCCGTACCCCTCCGTCTTTCCCCTTAAATCGGGACGGTGAAACCACACGTATTCATGACAAAGCATAGCGAGTGCGCCGCCGTGGGAATAACCGCAAACGACGATTTTCTTAAAAGCTTTATCGGCAATATCGGCGGCGAGCATCGGCTCGATTTCTTTCCATACTTTCAAAAATCCACGATGAGCGAACCATATCGTTTTGCCCATTCTTTTATACGCTTTTGCCGGAAAATCCAGATTGTTCTTCCAATCGTTTTTACCGTCCGATCCCTCGAAAAAGATATATAACGTATGCCCCTCCCTTTTGATTGCGTAGCTTGCCGAAACGCCCGTTTGTAAATAGGTGATTTTAAGACAATGTGAAAACAATTCGTAAAGATCCATACACTTGCCCTCCGTTACAGTATATTCTCGCAACAACAAAAACGGCTCGGAAACATTTCCGCGCCGTTTTCGTTTATTGTTATTCGGTTTTAGTCTTCCAAGCCTTCGTTAAGCTTTGCAAGCAAGGCGTCGAGGTCTTCGCCGTGTACGGCAACCGCCTCGGCAACCGATTCGCCGTGCGCCATCGCGCAACCGAAACAATGCATACCTGCCGCCATCAGAATTTCAGCGGCGTTGGGATTGATTTGTAAGCAATCCGCAATCAAGGTATCTGCGGTAATCTTTGCCATATCTTTTATCTCCTTTGGTTTTTTCTTTGTCTTTATTGTAGCACTTTTTCACGGAAATTACAACTGATTGAAAGGGTTTTTTCGCGGAAAATTTTGCCGTCTATACATACCACCACAAAAACTTGTGGATCGGCTCGCAGGTTATACAAACGGATTCACCGGCAAATATCTTATCCATATGGCGTTGTACTCGTTCCCATTCCTTGCCGTAGCCAGCCGCATACGCCGCCTCTTTCGCTTTCGCGTAGTCGGGTGCGCGCGTATCTGCGTTATGCGCGTCCGTTCCCAAACAATGCACCAAACCGCGTTTTAAGAGCGCAAAAGCGAATTTACGCATTTTTTTATCCAAAAACGCCGCCGTATTTACTTGGATCAGACAACCCATTTTCACAAACGCAGAGATGATCGCAGGGTTTTTCCAAACCTCTTGATAACGTTCTATATGTGCGATGACGGGCGTATAATCGGTGTCGCCGACAAATTCGGAAAGCCGCGTGATCAAACTTTGATTCCACCGCTCCGTAAACGGCAATTCCACGAGCACGCATTTCGTTCCCTCGATCGCAAGCTTGCAAAGCGCGTCGCTTGACGGATCGTTTACGCCCGTCAAACGCACCTCCGCACCCAATCGCGTTTTTAAGCCCTCGGGAATACGATCGGCTATCTTTTGCAACGCCTTTTCGCGTTGTTCGAGAAAGTCGTTTACCGAGCGTTTTTTGCCGTAATAATGCGGGGTGAACACCACTTCCTGAACACCCTGCGCAAGTTCCATTTCCAAAATCGCTTGCGCTTCTCTTTCGTTTTTTGCCCCGTCGTCCAAGTCGGGCAATACGTGTGTATGCATATCGATCATCGCATATTGTCCTCCCTTGTTATTTTTTATGATCGTTACTTAAAGTATCGAACGCCGCTTTCGAATATCTTCATATCGAAATTGCCCTCGACGTTTTTATACAAATTGTCGCCGATACGTTCGCTATGCCCCATTTTACCGAGTACTCTGCCGTCGGGCGAGGTGATACCCTCGATCGCCCACGTCGAACCGTTGGGATTAAAAGGCGAAAGCATCGTGGGATTGCCCGAAAGATCGGCGTATTGCGTGGCGATCTGTCCGTTCTTTTTCATTTCTTCGAGCGCTACGATCGGCGCGACGATCTTACCTTCGCCGTGCGAAACGGGCACTTTATATACTTCGCCTACCTTACAAGCGGACAGCCAAGGCGACAGATTGGACGCCACGCGCAGATCTACCACCGTGGAAACGTGCCGCGAAATGTTGTTAAAGGTCAACGTCGGCGAATCGGAAGTCATCTCTTTCACGTGTCCGTACGGCACGAGTCCGAGTTTGATCAAAGCTTGGAAACCGTTACAGATACCGAGCGCCAGACCGTCGCGATGATTCAACAGCTCTTCGAGTTGTTCCGCGATATACGGATTGCGGAAGGTCGTTGCGATAAATTTACCGCTACCGTCCGGCTCGTCGCCGCCCGAAAATCCCCCAGGGAACGCCACGATATTCGCCTTTTTGATCGCTTGCACGATACGTTCTACACTCTCTTCGATATCCGCCGCCGAGCGGTTGCGCACGACGACCGTTTCTACTTCCGCGCCGGCAAGGATAAACTTGCGCGCCGTGTCGAGCTCGCAGTTCGTCCCAGGGAACACGGGAATAAATACTCGCGGTTTCGCCGTTTTGGTAGCGATATTCGTATACTTCGCTCCTGCCGTATAATCGCAGTTTTCCGCCTTACCCGTTGCGGGCGCGGTGGTCGCAAACACGCTGTCGAGCGCCCCTAAATATGCGTCTGCCGCACACTCGATCGCAACGCTTTGTCCCTCGCATACGAACGCTTCGCCGCATACCTGCCCTACGCGTTTTGCCGCGATCGCGTTTCCGTCTTTCATGGAAACGATCAGATCGCCGTACGCCTCCGTATACAATTCGTCCGCGGTCATATCGAATTGCACGCCCACGTTATTACCGAGCGCCGACTTGATCACCGCCGCGCCAACGCCGCCGTTTTCCACGACCGTCGCGAACGTGATATTGCCG
>JAFTPZ010000036.1 GCA_017463025.1 Clostridia bacterium | reverse complement strand
CGTTCGCCGCCGACGTTGTCGGCGCAGACGCGCAAGCCAAAGTCGCCGCTTGCAAGGAAGGCGAATGCGTCCTGCTCGAAAACTTGCGTTTCCACAAGGGCGAAGAAAAGAAATTCCCCGAATTTATGCAGGCGCTCGCAAGCTATTGCGAAGTGTACGTGAACGACGCGTTCGGTACTGCGCACCGCTCCCACGCCTCTACGGCAGGTATCGTGGAAGAAGGTTTGGTGAAAACGGCGGCTTGCGGTTTCCTCATTGAAAAGGAACTCTCCGTGATGGCGGACACGTTGGAAAATCCCCAAAGACCGTTCGTGGCTATCCTCGGCGGTGCAAAAGTGGCGGACAAGCTCAACGTTATTTCCAACCTGCTTGAAAAATGCGACACGCTCGTGATCGGCGGCGGTATGGCGTACACGTACATCAAGGCGCAGGGCGGCAGCATCGGTACTTCTCTCGTAGACGAAGAAAAGATCGAATACTGCAAAGAAATGATGGCGAAAGCGGAAAAACTCGGCAAGAAACTCGTTCTGCCCGTGGATACCGTTGCTGCGAAAGCATTCCCCAACCCTATCGACGCACCTATCGAAACGGAAGTGTTCGCTTCCAACGCGATCCCCGACGATATGATGGGCTTGGATATCGGCCCGAAAACGAAAAAACTCTTCGCAGAAGTGGTTGCAAACGCGAAGTCGGTGATCTGGAACGGGCCTATGGGCGTATTCGAAAATCCGATCCTTGCAGAGGGCACGAAAGCGGTTGCCGAGGCGCTTGCAAGCGTTTACGGCAAGGCGACGACGATCATCGGCGGTGGCGACTCTGCGGCGGCGGTACAAGTGCTCGGCTTTGCGGATAAAATGAGCCACATTTCCACGGGCGGCGGCGCGTCCCTTGAACTGTTCGAGGGTAAAGTTCTCCCTGGGATTGCTTGCTTGAACGATAAATAATTCTACAAATAAAAACGGAGATATACAAACAATGCGTAAACCTATTATTGCAGGTAACTGGAAAATGAACAACACCGCCTCCGAGGGCGTTGCACTCGTAAACGCGATCGCTCCCCTCGTGAAAGAGGCTAACTGCGACGTCGTCGTATGCGTTCCGGCAATCGATATCCCTGCCGTGAGCGAGGCGCTTAAAGGCACGAATATCGACCTTGGCGCGGAAAACGTACACTTTGCCGAAAAAGGCGCGTATACGGGCGAAATTTCCGCGGCAATGCTGCTCGAATACGGCGTGAAATACGTCATTATCGGACACAGCGAACGCCGCCAATATTTCGGCGAAACGGACGAAACGGTGAATAAGCGTACGCTCACCGCAATCAAGGCGGGACTTACCCCTATCGTTTGTATCGGCGAGTCGCTTGAAGAGAGAGAAACGGGCAAGACGGAAGAAGTGCTCGCAAAACAAATTCGCGACGGCTTGAAAGATATCGAAGATATCAAAAAGATCGTCATTGCCTACGAACCCGTTTGGGCGATCGGTACGGGCAAAACCGCTACGGCGGAACAGGCAAACGAAACGATCGGCTTTATCCGTAAAACGGTGGGCGAAATGTTCTGCCCGAAGTGCGCGCAGGCGCTCCGTATTCAATACGGCGGCAGTATGAACGCAGGCAACTGCAAGGAGCTTATGGCAATGCCCGAGATCGACGGCGGACTCATCGGCGGCGCTTCCCTCAAAGCACCCGATTTCGCGACGATCGTCAATTTCGATAAGTAAAAATAAATAAAATCAAGGGGGCAGGTATGCGTTGAACGATAACTGCCCCACTATTTTGGAGAACGTGATATGAAGAAACCTTATGCAATTATCATTATGGACGGCTACGGTATCAATCCCGACGAAAACGGAAACGCGATCATCGCAGACGGTAGTAAATACGTAACCGAGCTTATGCAAAAATACCCCTCCGCGCAGCTTGGCGCGAGCGGTATGTCGGTGGGACTTCCCGACGGACAAATGGGTAACAGCGAAGTCGGACACCTCAATATCGGCGCAGGTCGGATCGTATATCAAGATCTCACCAAGATCACCAAAGACATTCGCAACGGTGAATTTTTCAAAAACGCCGAGCTACTCCGCGTAATGCGCGCAACGAAAGAAAAGGGTAAAAAATTACACCTGTTCGGGCTTGTTTCGACGGGCGGCGTGCACAGCCACACCGAACATCTGTACGCGCTCGTGGAAATGGCAAAGCGCGAGGGGCTTGAAAACGTTTATATCCACGCGTTCACGGACGGGCGCGACGTCGCCCCCACTTCGGGCGCGGATTTCCTCAAAGATCTGCAAGGCAAGCTTGACGAATTACAATTCGGTAAAATCGCCTCCGTTTCGGGCAGATACTACGCAATGGATCGCGACAACAACTGGGATCGCGAGGAAAAGGCGTACGATATGCTCACGCTCGGCACGGGCGTAGCGTTTGAAGGTACGGCGGAGGACGCGGCGAAAGTTTCTTATAAGCAAGGCGTAACGGACGAATTTATCCTGCCCACCAACCTCACCGAAAAGGGAAAGCCCGTCGCGCTTATTGAAAAGAACGACGGTATCATCTGCTTTAACTTCCGCCCCGACAGAGCGCGACAAATTTCGAGAATGTTCTCGCAGGAAAAATTCCCGTTCGTAGATACAAAAACGGGCGCGACGCTCGGCTTTGAACGCAAAACGGGTTTCCTCGCTCCCACGTTCGTCGGCTTTGCCGTTTACGATTCGTCCTTTGAAAACGTGGGCGTGGCGTTCCCTCCCGACGAGATCACCAACACCCTGCCGCAATATATTTCCTCGCTCGGCTTAAAGCAGCTGCACATTGCCGAAACGGAGAAATACGCGCACGTAACGTTCTTTTTCAACGCAAAATTAGAAGCGCCCGTCGAGGGTGAAACGCGTATCGTGATTCCCTCCCCGAAAGTGGCGACGTACGATATGCAACCGGAAATGAGCGCGTATCCTGTTACCGAAAAGGTTTTGGAAGAGCTCGACAAGGGCGAATACGACGTGATCATTCTCAATTTTGCAAACTGCGATATGGTCGGGCACACAGGCGTTATGGACGCGGCGGTGAAAGCCGTACACGCGGTGGACGAGTGTGTGAAGAAAGTTACCGATAAAATTTTGGCAATGGGCGGCAGCGCGCTCGTAACCGCCGACCACGGCAACGCCGATCAAATGATCGCCGCCGACGGCGAAACGGCGTTCACCCAGCACACCACTTTCCCCGTACCCGTGATCCTCGTATCCGAAGAGCTCAAAAACGCGAAACTTCGCGAGGACGGCGTGCTTGCTGATCTTGCGCCCACGCTTTTGGATATGATGAAACTCCCTCAACCTGCGGAAATGACGGGAAAAACGCTGATAAAATAATATCTTTGAAAAATTTTTCAAAAAAGCGCGTAAAAAATACTTGCGATATTTCTTGAAGTATGCTATAATCAATTAGTATTTTGAAGAATAAAGATAAAAGGATTGAAACACGATATGTTGAATTTGATTGCTTTATTAACCCCTGCTAAAAACGACGCCGCTTACGGCTTATACTTCGGGCTTAGCCTGACGATGATCATTTTGATGGCAGTTGCCGCGCTTGCGGCGATCATTCTCGTGCTGATGCAGCCGAGCAATTCGAGCGGTATTGACGCGCTCGGCGGTTCGAGCGAAACGTTCTTCGGCAAGAACAAGGGCAAATCGATCGAGGCGAAAATGAAGAAATGGACTTGGATCTGTTTGGCAGTCCTCGTCGTTTTCTCCATCGCGTTCTATATTTTACAGCTCGAATCCATTTGGGCGTAAACGATCATCTGACCAACGTCGGCGGCTTTTCCTTTTAAGCCGCCGTTTTTTCTTTCCTCTACATAACGGAGGTGTTTTATGAGTGCAAAAGAACGAATTTTTCAAGCGTTTCAAGACGGAACGCTATCATGTAAAAATATAAGCGAGATCTGCAAGACGCTCGATATCCCCTATCGCGAGAAAAACCGCCTTATCGGCGTACTTGAAGAATTGGAAAACGAAGGACGGATATTCGTAAACGACGGGGGCAGGTATGGAACGAGCGAGCAATTAGGGCTTATCCAAGGCACGATCACCGGCAATGAACGCGGCTTTGGTTTCCTTATCCCCGACGATAAAGAAAGCTATCTCGGCGACTTCTTTATCCCCCGTAAATTTCTTTGCGGCGCGCTCCACGGCGACAAGGTGCTTGCGGAAAAAGTACAAGACGCGTATAACGATAGCGAACGCGACGAGGCGCGCGTGGTGCGTATCCTCTCGCGCGGTTATAAAATGATCGTCGGCACGTTCCGTCGCGACAAGCGCGCGGGGTATTTATTCCCCGACGAGAAAAAATTCGCCAAAGAAATTTTTATCAAGCTTTCCGATTGTTCGCATATCAAAAACGGCGTGAAAGCGGTGGCAAAGATCACGGGCTATCCCTACGGCAAAGCCCCCAGCGGCGAAATTATAGAAGTACTCGGCGAGGAGGACGACTTTTTCGCGGAAGAGTTGTCCATTATCCGCTCCTACGACCTGCGCGAGGAATTTCCTCCGCACGTGGAAAAGGAGGCGGAAAAGCAAAAGGCACGCGGCATTACCGCGCAAGAGCTTGAAAATCGCCGCGATTTTCGCGACCTACTGATCGTTACCATCGACGGTGCGGACACGCGCGATATCGACGACGCGATCTCCTTGGAAAAGCAGGGCGAGGAGTATCTGCTCGGCGTGCATATCGCAGACGTTTCCCACTACGTTTCCGCACGTTCCCACCTTGACAACGAGGCGTTTTCGCGCGGTACGAGCGTATATTTCCCCGATCGCGTGTTGCCTATGCTCCCCCGTGCGTTATCGAACGGTATTTGCTCGTTAAACGAAGGCGAGGATCGGCTCACCCTTTCCTGCCTGATGCGAATTGATAAAAAAGGCGCGGTGAAATCCAGCGAGATCGTGGAGGGTGTGATCCGATCACGGCATAAAATGACGTACGACGAAGTTTCGAAAATCCTCGACGGCGACGAAAGCACTTGCAAAAAATACGCCGACGTTCTGGACACGGTGCAACTGTTTGCCGAGCTTACGCGCATTTTACAAGCCAAGCGCGAAAAGAAAGGCAGCGTTTCGCTGGACGTGAAAGAGGCAAAAATACTCTTTGACGAAAGTACGGGCGAGATCACTATCCCCGATTACGAACGCGCGTTTTCCTATCAGATCATCGAGGCGTTTATGGTGCTTGCGAACGAAACGGTCGCGGAATATATGCACTCGATCGAAGCGCCGTTTATCTATCGCGTACACGAAAAGCCGACGGAAGAAAAAGCCGTACAATTCCGCGCGTTTGCGCAAACCTTGGGCTTAAATCCCCGCTTTAACGCCGACGACGTGAAGCCGTACGATTACCACAATCTGCTCAAATCGGCGGAAAATATGCCCAGCTATTCGGTGCTCAACCGCGTAATGCTCCGTTCTATGCAAAAGGCGCGGTATTCGGCGGATAATCTGGGGCATTTCGGCTTGGCGAGCGATTGCTATTGCCATTTCACTTCCCCCATTCGCCGCTATCCCGATCTCTGCATACACCGCATTATCAAAGAGGTCTTACACGGCAACTACGCCGAAGCGAAAGATAAATACGCCGACTTCGCGCCCCGAGCGGCGGCGCAATCGTCCGAGCGTGAACGCCGCGCCACGGAAGCAGAGCGCGACGTGGACGATTTATATAAAACGATGTATATGAGCGAGCGTATCGGCGAGGAATACGAAGCGGTGATTTCGGGCGTAACGGCGTACGGGTTATTCGCGGAACTACCCAACACCATCGAGGGCTTTATCCCTATCGAAACGCTATACGGCGAGTTTACGTTCGACCCCGACCGTTTTCGGCTCGTAGGGATCACGGACGTATATACGATCGGCGAAAGTCTGCACGTACGCGTTACGGACGTGGATTTTTACCGTCGGAGAACGGAATTTCGACTTTTGAAAAAAATAAGGAGCAAGGAGCATGAAGATCATCGCGACAAATAAAAGCGCCTCGTTTGAATATTTCATCGAGGAAAAATACGAGGCAGGTATCGTTTTGGAGGGAAACGAGATCAAATCCCTTCGCGCAGGCAACGTGAATATGAACGACAGCTTTTGTTTCCTACGCGGAAACGACGTGTCCGTGAAAAATATGCATATCGCACTATACGACCGTTCGGACGCCTTTTCGACGAAAGACACGCGGCGCGATCGCAAACTGCTTTTGCACAAAAGCGAGATCGCGAAGATCGCAGGCAAGATCAACCGCCAAGGCTACACGCTCGTACCGCTCAAACTGTATTTCAAAGACGCACTCGTAAAGATCGAAGTCGCACTTTGTCGGGGTAAGCACACCTACGATAAAAAGCAAGCGATCGCCGAGCGCGACGTAAAACGCTCCGTCGATCGGGACATTAAAAACGCAGGGTTTTAAGCCCTGCGTTTTTTTACGGCGCGTTGACGGTAAACCGCCTCCGCGTTTCCACTAAATGGTATTCTTTGGACACCTTGAAATCAAAGCATATGGGGCTTTGCGGCGAGGCGAACGCAAGCTCTCCCGACGAGTCGGCGATCATCGAATACCCGTTTCCACAAAAGAGAATGGGCACGCCGTAGCAATAGGCGTGGGCGCGAATTAAAACGGAATGTATCGACTGCGCGGTAGCAAACGGGCACACGATAAAATCGCTACCGCAAACGGCAAGCGATTTGATCACGCTCGGAAAGCGCAAGTCGTCTGCCACGACTACGCCCATTTTCCCCACTTTCGTTTCGTAAACGCGCAACGCAGCGCCGCTGCCCACCTCCCCGTCGATCACGTGGAGCATATCCGAAACACCCGAAAGTCTGCCGTTTTCCGCCACTACGGCGGATTTGCGTTTATGTCCGCGCGTGTCGGTAACGCAGCCGCAAACCACCACGTTTTTACCCGTTTTCGAAAGCGTTGCCGCCGTTTCGAAAAACCGCGTTTCCCCTTTTAGCTCCCTTTCGTAGCTGACCTCTCCCACGCCGTCAAAGCCCATAAGCACGACGTCCGCTTTCTCCTCCCCGTAAGTTTCCGCAAACGACGTAAGCGTGCCGCGGCTGACGAAACATACTCGCATAAATCCCTCCCCATTTATTATATCCGCAAGCGAGTAAAAAGGTTACGAAAGTAACAGGCTTTATAAAAATTGCGTATACTGTATAAAACGGGAGATTTTGGCAATACTTTAATCACGGGAGGAAAGGAGTATGTTTTGGTTGGGTATGTCGGTCGGCTTACTCGTCGGCGGTAATTTGGGCGCATTGATGATGGCGCTTTTCAAGATCAACAGAAATTAAAATCGGCGGATACGTTCCGCCGATTTTTTATTGACAGTATTTACGATTTCCGTATCGCTTTGATGATAGCGGTCAGTTTGGGCGGCGTGCCGTAAAGAAGTACGCCTACGCGATAGATCTTTGCGGACAAAACGCCGATCCCGACGACCGATCCGATCAGAACGCCGATAGAAACAACGATCTCGTACCAAGCCACCGTACTCATCGCAATTCGTGTAAACATTGCCATAGGCGAGGTAAACGGGATATACGAACATATCTTCATCGCCACGTTATCCACCGTACCGCTCGTCATAGAGAAAATAACGACGAAGAAACCGATAATGAACAAGAACGTAATAGGCATAACGGAGGTATTAATATCTTCTAGCTTGGACGCGGTAGAGCCGATCGCGCCGTATAAAAAGGCGTAAATGAGGAAGCCGAGAATGAAGAACACGAGCATATACAAAAACAAATCGACGGGAATATTGAAAATCGACTGAATGATCGCGTTGTCGCCCCAAGCAGACTTATTGATTTGATAGAATACGAGTGCCGAGCCGAATATCGAAACGAGCTGCGCAAGTCCTGCTATACAGGACGCAAACACTTTTCCGAACATCATACTCGTAGGCTTGACGCTCGTAATCAACACTTCCATAGCCCTCGAACTCTTTTCCGTTGCTACGTTGGTCGCAACCATCTGCCCGTAAAGCAAAATGACCATATATAAGGCAAAAATCATTATATAAGTATAGAAAAAGTTTTGCAGTTGGTCTTTTCCAAGCGTGGCCGTACTGCTTTCGATCCGCACGGACATGATCTCGCTCGCCTCTTCCGCCGTCAATCCGCCCTGTACCATCGCAGTAAACCGATAGACCTCTTGCAATACGCTATCCGCGATCGCCACGTTGGAATCGTACATAGAAAGATTGTTCACGTAGTAGGTATACGAAGCCGCGTTATGCATCACGAACGCGCACTCTGCGCCCCCTGACGTGATCTGCGCTTTTATATCTTCAACGCTACCCTCTGCCACCGTTACCGTATAATCGGTGAACGTTTCCGAAAAATACTCTTTTACAAGCTCCGAGAGCTCACTATCTTCCGCATAAACGAGCATTACGGGAAGTTCGGCAGGCGGTGTTTCCGCCTCGTCCGATTGAAAGAGGGAAAGGAGGTTGGGAATAAACATAGCCACGGCGATCGCCGCGACGAGAAAAATCGTTATTCCTACAAAAATTTTGTTTTTCAGATACCCGTTGAGTTCAAATTTAAGTATTTTCCCAAACTGTTTCATTATCTCACCTCAAATCTGCTCGCCTGCATACTCCACGAAAATATCGTTGAGGGAAGGTTCGAACACCTTTACCTCGTCGATATCGTAGTTTTCCACGAGCCTTTTCATCGTAGCCTGCTTGTCGTCGGGGCTTGCAAGCCGCAAAATCAACGCGCCGTTCTCCGCCTCGCTACACGCGTCCTTAAAATCCGCTTTGAGCCTTTCGGCATTCGTCGTACTTACCACCAAGCGGTCGCGCGCGTAATTGCGCTTGATTTCGTGCAGATCGCCGTGCAGGACCACCCGTCCTGCGTTGATAATGGCGATATTGTCGCAAAACTCCTCGATATAACTCATCTGATGACTGGAAAACAGAACGACTTTACCTTTCGTTATCTGTTCCTTTACCACGTCTTTGAGTAACATCGCGTTCACGGGATCAAGACCTGAAAAAGGTTCGTCGAGTATCACGATATGCGGATCGTGCGCAAGCGCCGTGATCAGTTGGATTTTCTGTTGATTGCCCTTTGACAGCGTATCCAATCGTTTATTGCGGTACTCGGTCATTCCAAGCCTATCCAGCCAATAATCAACTGCTTTCGTTGCCTCCTTTGCGCTCATTCCTTTCAGCTCCGCAAAATATACAAGCTGATCGATAATCCGCTTTTTCGGGTATAAACCCCTCTCTTCGGGCAGATAACCTATACCGATCTCGTCGTAATCGATCGGCTTGCCGTCCACGAGCACCTCGCCGCCATCTGCGGAAAATACGTTCATTAAAATACGGATAGAAGTCGTTTTTCCCGCGCCGTTTCTACCGAGCAACCCAAAAGCCTTTCCGCCCTCTGCCGTAAACGAAACGCCTTTAAGAACGCGCTTTTCGCCAAAAGATTTGTCGATGTTTTTCAGTTCCAGCCTCATTTTCGTTTCCTTTCCTTTTTGATAATATCCATTATAGCATACCCCCCCCCCCTACGTTGTCAAGCAAATTCAAGGGGTGAAAGAAAAAACCGACTTTGAAATATCAAGCCGATTTTTTCGATATGCGCTCTTTATTTACAGTATTTATCTACGATCGCCTGCATGATATCCGCTTTCTTCACCATATCGCGCGCCAAGGTCAAATGACATTTCGCGCGCGCCAAATTCTGATCGGGATAATGGATACGGAAATATTTATCCCCGTCCAGATAATCGGTGAGAAAGCGTACGCCGCATTCCGCCGTCATGGCAAGCGCACCGAGTGAAAGGGTCTTTTTTTCGTCTTCGATGAGCATATCCCCCAAGCTCCCCACGAAACCGCGCGTGAACGCCTCGTATTTTTCAAGGTCGAGCGCGACTTTGGATAAATCCTTTTCGTCCTCGTCCACCGTGGACGCCGCCACGCGGATCGCGTCCCCGAAATCGAACGCCACAAGCCCAGGCATTACCGTATCCAGATCGATCGCGGACAGGGATTCGTGCGTTTGCGCGTCGAATAACACGTTGCTCGTTTTCGTGTCGTTATGCGTAACGCGGAGAGGCAACACTCCCTGACGCTGCAAACGGTAAGGTTTGGTCGCCAACTCTTCCAGCTCTTTATAGCCTGCGATCACGTCTTTCACCTCTTCGAGCCGCCCAGCCGCGTTGCGCTTTATCGCCTCGTCCAACGCCTGATAACGCAGAATGGTGTTATGGAAATGCGGTATTACGATATGTAAATTTTTCACGGGATAATCGGCAAGATAGGTCTGGAATTTCCCGAACGCCTTGCCCAATTCCTCTATGATCCTCAAATCATCCGTCTGCGTGAACGACACGGAATCGTCTATGTACCGACAGCACCGCCAAAATCCCCCGTCGGGGAGGATAGTATAATAATTCCCCTCGACGGTTTTGGAATAGTGCAAAACGCTACGCTTTGCCGTAACGCCCGTCGCTTTGATCTTCGCGCGGATATACTCCGTAACGGAAGCGATATTTTCCATCACCGCAACGGGATCTTGGAATACGTAGGTGTTTATCCGTTGCACGATATAGTCTTTGAGCTTGTTGTTACGATAAAAATACACCTTATACGTGGAATTGATATGTCCGCTTTCGATCACTTCGAAACGGCGATACTCCCCCTCTATTCCAAACCGTTTACAAACCTCTAAAATCTGTTCTTCTTCCTGATTCATTCCCCGATTTCCTCTTTTTCTTTTACTTTTATTTTACCGATTTCCCCCAACGGCCGCTTATTTATTATAACATACAATCCGACCCTTGTCAACCTATCTTTTCCATTTTTACGATTTTTGTTAAGACGCGAATAAAGAATAAAAATTCACCCTCTACAAATACTATTTCTATGAAAAAACGCTGTATTTTACCTATTTTATGTCTACCGTTTCTATGCGCCGCTTGCAAAAGCGTACCCACTCCCTCTTCTTCCGAGCCGCCCCAAGCGATCGAGGAGGAATTGCAAGAACCCACGACCCTGCCGCCACCCGAACACAAGCCCGTGCCTCTACCCGAGCCGCCGCCCGAGCCGCCCGTCGATCCTGATATTTGGGACGTTTCGGACGTGGATATTTCCGCGATCGACCAAAGCCGCAAGCTGATCTCGTTCACGTTTGACGACGCGCCTGCGCGTACGATAGAAAATATCCTCGCCGTGTTCGCGGCTTTTAACGAAAACAATCCCGATTGTCCTGCCTCCGCCACCCTGTTTTGCAACGGATGCCTGTTCGATTCGTCCTCCGTTTCCACTCTGCACGCGGCGTGCGCGCTCGGTTTCGAGTTGGGCAACCACACGTACGCGCATTTTGATCTGACCACCCTTTCCGAACCCACTTTGCAAGCGGAAATCGACAAGACGGACGCGCTTTTGGAGCAAGCGGACGGCAAGCCTCGACATTTGTTCCGCGCTCCCTACGGACGACTGAACGATCTCGTCCGCGCGACGGTGCAAACGCCCATTCTCGATTGGACCATCGACACGCTCGATTGGACGGGCGTTACCGCCGACGAAATCTACCAAACGGTGTGGTCGCAAAAATTTTCGGGCGCGATCGTACTCATGCACGACGGACACGATCAAACGGTAGACGCGCTCAAACGCCTGCTACCCGACCTTAAAGCGGAGGGGTATCAAGTGGTAAGCATTTCCAAAATGGCGAAAGCGCACGGAGTAACCATGCGGCGTGGCAACGTATATATCCGCGCGCGCAAAAAAGAGATCGGAAATTGACCGATCTCTTTTTATATACCTATCTTATGCGTTTTCGTATACGGAACGTTTGAGTACGCCCACGTACGGCAGATTGCGGTATTCCTCCGCATAGTCCAAGCCGTAGCCCACCACGAACTCGTCCTCGATAACGAAACAGGTATATTCCGGCTCCATCGGTACTTCGCGGCGTTCGGGCTTATCCAAAAGCGTAACGATATTCACGCTCGCAGGCGCGCGGGCGTTGAGCAATTTTTTGAGGTTATACAGCGTATTCCCCGAGTCGATGATGTCCTCCACGATCAACACGTCCCGTCCCTTGATATCCGTCGCGAGGTCTTTTTTGATCGTCAATTCCCCCGTCGATTTCGTACCGTTGCCATAGGAGGACACCGCCATAAAATCGATCGTGAGCGGCGTTTTCATATTCCGAATGAGGTCGGAAAAGAATATCACGCTACCTTTGAGTATACAAACCACCACGGGTTTTCTGCCCTCGTACAGCTTATCGAGCTGCTTTGCCACCATTTTGACGCGGCGCGTGATCTGCTGTCCCGTCAACATTACGTATTCCACGTTGGGATGTACTTCTACCATCTTTCGTAAATTCTCCTTTATTTCTTTCGTGTGGTTATATAAAGCACGCATTGCGTATCTTCCGTTATTTTCACGGTTTCGGAAATATCCACGCCGCAAACGACGTATACCTCCGTTCCCGTTGCACTTGCAATCAGCGGTAAAAACGCCCTTTCCTTGACGGGGACTTTTTTTTCGTTGAGAAACTTTTTCAAGCTCTTTCTGCCGCCGAAGCTTCGTATTTCGTCCCCCTCTCTCCGAAAACGGAAGGTCGCGTCCTCGGGCAATTTTCCCCCGTCCAAACGCAGACTTTTTTCGTCCTCGATCGGCGTTTTCGTTACGCTCACCGCATACCTGCCCCCGTCGAATCCCGATAAATCGAAATTTTTTTGCACGCTTGGCACGGGCGGCAACACTTCCTCGTCTTTGCTTAAAAAGAATAAAATTCCTCTTTCCGTTTTTTCCGCGACGACGCCGCCAAGCAGATCTATTCTCGCGCCGCGCTCGCAATATAGCAAGGCGACCAAGCTTTCCAAATGCGTGGACGTGTAATCCTTTTCCACGCCCAACGTTTTCATGGCGGTCAGACACGCGCGACGGAATAAGGGTTTTTGCGCGCAAAACGCCACTTCGACCGTGTTTTTTTCTACCGTCAACAGCGTGCGGCTTTGCTCGTATAAAAGCGCGTCGTCCTCGGCGGCAAGCGCGGCGAACCGCGCCAAATTCACGCTCGCGCCGTGCACAGCCTCTTCCAAAGCCGGAAACACTTCCAGCCGCAATTTATTGCGCGTCGCGTCCTTTTCGAAATTCGTGGAATCCTCGCGATAGGATAAGCCGTTTTCCTTGGCGTACGTTAAAATTTCCGCTTTCGTCCAAGTGAGAAAGGGACGAACGAACGGTTCGCGCGTTCCCTCCATTCCTTTCACGCCCGAAAGGGAAGTTCCACGCGCCAAACGGAACAACACCGTTTCCGCCTCGTCCGAAAGGTGGTGCGCGGTGGCGATAAGATCGACCTTTCCTCTCTCCACGAGGGATAAAAAGCTTGCGTAACGAAAATTACGCGCCGCCGTTTCCAAGCTGATCTTTTCCCGTTCCGCTTTTTTCAGGCAATCCTCGGAAAATTCAAAAAGGGGCACGTCCCATTGTTCACAAAGCTCGCGCACGAACGCTGCGTCTTGTAAGCTTTCCTCCCCTCTGATACCGTGCTCGCAATGGACGGCGAAAAGCGTAAACCTCCACTCCTTTTCGCGATTTTTGAGATAGTGCAAAAGCGCCGTGGAATCCACGCCGCCGCTGATTGCAACGCACAATCTCTTCCCGAAAAATTTGTCGAAGTTTTTCATAAAAACAGTATAACATATCCGCGAAAATTTTGCAAGAATTTTCGCGGACAATTTTTAACCGATCATCAAACCCAAAAACAATCCGAGTGCCAACGCGCCGCCGATCATACCCCACCATTTGAGGTCGAATTTGAATTTGCCCCGATACACGATCGTCGCAACGATCGCCGCCACGGCGAACATACAAAACGAAAGTAAGTCGCCCGAATTAAGCGCAAGCAAAAAGGCGGTATATACGGGAATGAGCATTTTATACCCGAACCAGCTTTCGCTGACCTGCTCGGCGTTTTCCGACTTTTCAAAGCGCAGATTGAAAAAGAGCAGGAAATACCCGATCGCGCCCAACGACGGCATTACAACGAACGTCAACGGAGAAAAATTACGATTCGCGTATTGCATTATCCGATAACTGATCGTATTTCCAAAATCAATCAAGCCACCGAACGTGAACAAATCCATCTCGTAATTTCCATACGAATAAGGCAGATCGAATACTTGTATAAAATAAGCGTACAACATCCAAAAAAACGGAATATACGCAATCATAAACACCACGCCGTCCCCCGCCTTATTCGCACGGGTGAACAGGAACGCGTTGATGCCGAACAGACAGATCCCAAAGAACACGCCGCCGAAATACGCAGGCACGTACCAGCCCATAGCGTAGGGATTGCCCTCGCGGCAAAGCAAGGTTAAAAATCCACCCCAGAACGCCACCGTGTACGGCACGAGCACGAGCAAAAGCCCCAACACCGTTTTGGCAAGATACAGCTTTCCCTTTTTGAGCGGCAACGAATAATAACCGTCCACGCCGCGCTTGCTCATTTTGAACGAGTATACCAAAATGGGTATGATATAACAAAGCACGCCGAGCATTACGAATACCGTTCCGATCTGCGAGCTGGCGATCCGTACTATGTGCTCGCCCGTTTCCCATTCCTCGTAGGTATAACTCATGGTCATCGTGGAAAGCTGGGCGATATAAGGGATCGTACAGACCGCCGCCAGCACGACGAACGCCCATAAATTCTTTTTCAGTTCAAAGCGTAAAAAATTCCAAGTTTTTTTCATTGCAAGTACCCCCTTGCCTCTACTTCGCCGATGAACAGTTCCTCGAAATCGACGGCTATTTCTTCCACAAACAAAGGTTTCAGCGCGTTGATCTGTTCCAGCAGAAATTCCGCGTCCCCACGGGCGATCAGCCGTACCACACGCCCCGTTTGGTGAAAGGACAGACATTCAAACCCAAACGCCTCTTTTGTGATTTCCCCCTCGAACGCCGCTTGAAATTTATGTAATTTGGTCAGATCCTTTTCCAACTCCCCCGAACAGGTGATCGAGCCGTGATCGAGAATACCGTAGCTATCGCATATATCTTCGAGCTCGCGCAGAGAATGGCTGGATATGATCACCGTCGCCCCCTTTTCCTCCACGAGCTTGACAAGCCCTCGCTTGAACACGAGCCGCGCGAGCGGATCGAGCCCGTCGAACGCCTCGTCAAGCAGCAGATATTTGGGCGCGATCGCAAGCGCCAATGCCACGAATACCTGTCGTTTCATACCCTTGGAAAAATTACGGATAGGCAATTTTTCGTTCAGCTTGAATTTGCCGAGGTATTCGTAAAAGGTTTCCTCGCTGAAATCGTACACCGAACGGTACATATCCGCAAGCGTACGCGCGGTAACGCCCGACGCGTAAAAAGGATCGTCGGGCAGGAAAAATATCTCCTGCTTTTTGCGCTCGTTTTCGTATACCTTTTCGCCGTCAACGAATACCTGCCCCTGCTCCGCGCGCATAACGCCTGCGATCAGACGGAGCAGAGTG
Organism: Clostridia bacterium; assembly: GCA_017463025.1. Taxonomy (GTDB): domain Bacteria; phylum Bacillota; class Clostridia; order Christensenellales; family Borkfalkiaceae; genus Scatosoma. The sequence goes on along the minus strand of JAFTPZ010000036.1, from coordinate 11,432 downwards.
GACTTTCCCGCGCCGTTGATACCGACCAGCCCGAACACGCAGGAATCGGAAATTTCGAGATTCACGTTTTGCAAAACGTCCTTTTTAGCCTCGTAGCCTTTCGTAAGATTTTTTATTTTGATCATACGCTTTTTACCTCCTCGCTTTGATAAATTTCTTGCACGGCTTTTACGATCTTTTCTTCGGCGATCCCTGCCGATCTCCAAAGTGCGATCTGCTCTTTCACCTCGGTAAGCTCGCTATCCGCCTCGCCGTCCTCGCAAGCGACGTACGCCCCCTTTTTGGGTAAGACGCGGATATAGCCCTCCTCCTCCAAGATCGCGTACGCCTTTGCCACCGTGTTGGGATTGACCTTCCTATCCACCGCGTACGCGCGCACCGACGGCAACTTATCGCCGTTTTTCAGTGCACCCACGCGCATCAGGCTTTTCAACTCCGCAACGATATTTTCAAATACGTTCAGTTTTCCGTCCACCGCGCACCTCCTTTTTCTGTATTATCTGTATTAAATATAACATAAAATAAACGACCTGTCAAGCGTTTGAAGAAAAAAAATCAGCCGCCCGAAAAAAAAATTTTTCGGGCGGCACACATCAAAGCAAGGGTGCGAAGATACGCACGAGGGATCGGAACGCTCTTTGCCAGAGGTTGGGCGTTGCCATTTCTTTGGATATCTTTATGCTCTTATTCAGCGTTTCGAGCATATCCTTTTTGATATCGGCAAGGCAGGCCGTCTTATACATCCACACGCCGTTTTCGAAGTGGTGTACCAAACTTCGATAGTCGAGGTTGATCGTACCGATCATCGCGTATTCGTCGTCCACGAGATAGTTTTTTGCGTGTACGAACCCCGATTCGTATTCGTAAATTTCCACGCCTGCGTCCATCAGTCGCGGATAGAAGCTGCGCGTCATACCGAACACGATCTTTTTATCGGGGATATGCGGCAGGACGATCTTCACGTCCACGCCACGAAGCGCGGCGTTTTCGATGGTCGTGCAAAGCTCGTTATCGATAATGAGATACGGCGTGGTGATATACGCGTAATCCTTTGCGTTATCGAGCAAAGCCCGTATCACGCTCTTGCCCACGCGCCGCTCGAAAATGGGTTTCGGTCCGTCGCCGAACGGCACGATATAGCCGTCCGCTTTGACGCTTTCGTTGTTTGGATAATGCGCGGCGTTTTCTTGGATCGGCTCGTTCACGTTGATGCCGTAGTCGATCAAAAACAGCTTGGTCAATTCCCAAACCGCTTCCCCCTCCAAACGTAAGCCAACGTCCTTCCAATGTCCGAAGCGTACTACGCGGTTGATATACTCGTCGGCGATATTCACCCCACCCGTGTATCCGACGAGCCCATCGATCACGGTGATCTTACGGTGCGAACGGTTATTGAATTCGCTGTCCGCGTTGCCTTTTAAGCGCGAAAACGGCGTGGCGGAAATGCCGTAGGTTTTGAGGATTTTCGCGTAGTTTCCGGCAAGCGTGGTCATACAGCCGATATCGTCGTACACGACTTTCACGTCTACGCCCTCCGCCGCCTTGCGTTTGAGAATTTCCAAGATCGAGCCCCAGAACTCACCCTCCTCGATAATGAAATATTCCATATAAATAAACTTCTCCGCTTTTTCAAGATCGACGAGCATACTTTTATGCATATCCTCGCCGAGCGGAAAATACGTCTGCTGGGTGTCCGTGAATAAATGCGCCTCGGAAATTTTACACAGCATTTGCGCTTGATTGTGCGCCGCGGAATCGTCCCCTTTGAGCGTTGCAAACAGCGCGGAATCGTCCTTTTTATACGACTTGTCCTTAATATCTTTTAATCGTTTAACGTACTTTTTCTTCAACGTTCTCGACGAGAAAATAAAGTACAACATAAACCCGACGATCGGCAAAACGAGTACGACCAACAGCCACGGTACTTTATAATCGGGGTTATCGTCGGAGGCGACGATCTTCACCACGCAGGCGATTTCGGTGAGTAACGCCGCGATATAAAAATACGGCACGAAATAGCACAAAGCCACCACGATCCCGATGATCGCAAGGACTTCGAGCAGCGTGATGAGTATAGCGAGAATATAGCGGAAAGGGATATAGCTATATTGCCTTTCCACCGTTTTCCCGTTTACTTGGTATTGGAATTTCTTTTTCACGAGTTTTCTCCTTGGTAAAACAGGGCAACGCAAAAGCTTGCGCGCCCCGTTTCCGTATTATTTCGAATTTTTCGCAGCGTCGATACGTTCCTGTGCCGCCGCCGTTCTTGCTTTTGCCTCGGCGATTTGTTCTTCACGCTCTTTCTGCATCTTTTCCTGACGAGCAGCAGGCGACATTTTCGCCTCTTCCCAGTTCGCCTTGGACTCCGCTTTCACCGCCTCGAAGTTGGCTTTATCTACTTCGTGTTGCGCCTTTGCGTTCTCTTTCATATCCGAAAACGCTTTTTTGAAAAAATTTGCCATTTTTTTATCCTCCTTTATTATTTTATTATTTATTCAGCAGACTGTCCGACAGCTCGAAAATCTGCGTGGAATACTTTTTCTTTCTCGATCCCAAAATCCCCTTATACAGAGAATAGGTAACTGAAACCATACCGATCCCAACCAAGCCAATGGCGATCCCCAGCGCCATCATATCCCCGATGACCTTCATCGCCAAGCACATACCCGTACCAAGTACGAGCGAGCCGATCGAGCCGAACGCGTACGCGAATATCTCCGCAGGGCGTTTTACTTTTCTATCCAACTCGCAAAGCTCGTCGAATTTCGTCGCCTGTCGCTCCTCGTACTGCTCGCGAATGTGTTGTACTTTTACCTTTTCATAACCATTCATTTTTTGTTCCTCCGTTCTTTTGTACTTCTATTATACGCCGACAACGTTTGCAAAACGCTAAAACTTGGTAAGCGTTTTGCAAAGCTTTCGTTAAAGTTTTGTTAAACCAAACTCGTTTTTCTCAAAATCAGATCGCTGACCGCGCCGAGCCCTACGCTGAACATCGCGCCGCCCGCCAAACACAGGACGACGTTCATAATCCCCGAATCAAGAGGCGTGAGCATAGGTATCATCGTGAACAGTAACATACCCACGCAAAGCGAACCGACGATCGAAAGCCAAGCCTTTTGCTTTGCCGCAACGCTCACCGCAAGATAAATGGGTACGAACACCGCCACGAGGCAAAGTTTGGAAAGCATACACGCAGCGATTTGCGCCACACCGACCTCACCTAACTCAAAGGATACCCCTGCGATCGCGCCGCCCAGCATTGCGCCAATAAAAAAGGCAAGGAGCATGAGCGCGCCGCCGACAAATCCCACGAGGGTTTTGGAGATCACGTAATCCGTTTTCTTGGCGCGGACGGTGAATAAATTTTTGGAATACCCGCTCCTGAAATCCTCGGCAACGAAAAGTCCTACGAGCACGGCGATAAAAAAGTAGAGCATATTGATATTGCACATACCCGTCAGATCCATAGACATTGCAGCGCCGCTCACCGAACCGATCGTTTGCCACACGTTGTCAAAGCCCTCGATCACCGTTTCTACGCCCGTTTGCGGATTGACGGAAACCGTGCCGTCCATCATTGTAGTCATAACGAGTATTAAAATGGGAATAACCAGACAAACGCCCACCACGATATAAAGAAGCGGCATCGTAAACATTCTTCTGAAATCGACTTTCAACATACTTTTCAGTCTTTTGCCAAAGTCGTTCCGCTCAAATTTCCGTTCCATATTATCTGCCCTCCTTTTCTTTCATAAGATCGATATAATATTCTTCCAAACCGATCTTCGCCGTTTTGATCTCGCTCACCAAAATACCGTTTTCATACAGATACGTAACGATCCCCTCGGGACTTTCCGCGTCGTACACGCGGATATATCCGCTTTCGTCCTCTTCCACCCGAGAATATTTACAGGCGAGCAAGGCTTTCGTTCTACTCATATCTCTCGTTTGCAACGCAACGTAGGTACGGCAACTCGTTTCCAACTCCTCGGCGGTCATTTCCTTGATCATTCTGCCGCCGCGGATAATGCCGTAGTGCGTGGCGATCTTTTCCAGCTCTCCCAAAATATGCGAGGAAACGACGACGGTACAACCGTAATTTTTCGTTATATCCACGAGTACCTCACGCATGATGCGCATACCGTCCGCGTCAAGTCCGTTGATCGGCTCGTCCAAGACAAGCAAGGTCGGATCGCCGAGCAGCGCCATCGCGATTCCAATACGCTGTTTCATACCCAAAGAACAGTTTTTGTATTTGTTGGACGCCGCGCCCTCCATTCGTACCGTTTTGAGGACTTTCCGTACTTCCGTTTCCGCATTTTGAATACTCAAATTCGCGGCTTGCAGCATGAGATTGTTCCAAACGCTGTAATTTTGAAAACACCCAGGGGTTTCGATCAACACGCCGACCTTTGCTCTCACGTCCGCGTCCGTGTGGTCTTTGCCAAAGAGTTTGATTTGTCCGCCGCTCGGGTGGATCAGTCCGCAGATCATTTTTTCAGTCGTCGATTTTCCGCTACCGTTCTCACCGATAAAGCCGTAGATCGCGCCCATGGGGACGGTCATATTCAAGCCGTTCACGGCTTGCTTTTCGCCAAAGTTTTTGGATAAATTTCTGATCTCTATTGCATTCATTGTAACCGCCTCCTTTTAATATACGTCGCTTTTGGAAAGTATGAGCGTGCCGAGTACGTTATAGATAATCGCCCACGTTACGGAAACGGCAAGGCATATCAGCACGGTGAAAAAATCACTCGAAAGGCACGCATAAACGGACGAGCCGTATAAAAAGATGTTGAGCGCGGAGTTGTTTCCGATAATCGCCGCCGCGCCGATGATGAGGATACCCGTACCGAAAAAGAAGGACGAGGCGATGGAAATGCCGAAATACTTTCTGAAAATGATATTGAGAAAGGTATACAGGCTTGCCCAGCCGAGGCTCATGACGATCTTACCTAAAATCGCGCTGACGAGCGATCCGACGTTGACCGCAAACGACGTTTGCGTGAGTGCGCCCGCGATCACGCCTCCAAACAGATAAGTAATACACATACAAGCCATAGCGAACGCGCAAACGAGCGTTTTGGACATCATATAGTCCTGCTTTTTCGCGTGCGTGGTGAATAGCTGTTTCACGTATCCGCTCTTATAGTCGTGCCCGATAAAGATAGAAACCATGATCCCACCGAAAATGAATACCATATTCATATTCGCGTACTCTGCGATATCTTTTACGACGTATAAAGGCGTGTCCGCCGCAATGATCTGCCACGTGTTATCATACAACCGATCTATGCCGCCCTCTGCGTTTTCCATACCCGTCATACCCAAGATCATTGCAGGAATAATGGCGGCGATCGCAAGGAAAATGTAGAACATTGGAGTATGGAACAAGCGGTAGAAATCAACGCCCAGCATACCCTTTAATCGCTGAAAAAAGCTCGGCGATTCAAATTTTAATTCGCGCGTGTTTTTCATATTATTCTTCCTCCTTTTTCGACATTAACTCGATATAGTATTCTTCCAAACCGATCTTGTTTTTCTTGATCTCGCTGACAACGTGTCCGTTTTTATACAAATATTCCACGATCGTTTCCGTGTCGTCCACGTCGTATACGCGAAGATACTCCTCTTCCTCGCGAACGTTATCGAATTGCTTTTTCAAAGCGGCTTTCGCGCCTTTCATATCCTCCGTTTTGACGGAGACAAACACACGCGCCCTGTTTTCCATTTCCTTTGCGGATATTTCTTGGATCATTCTGCCTTGACGGATAATACCGTAGTGCGTGGCGATCTTTTCCAGTTCCCCCAAAATATGCGAGGAAATCAGCACGGTACAACCGTATTTTTGCGTAATGTCAATGAGTATCTCACGCATGATCCGCATACCGTCGGTGTCAAGTCCGTTGATCGGCTCGTCGAGAATCAGCAAGGCAGGATCGCCAAGCAACGCCATGGCAATACCGATACGCTGTTTCATACCGAGCGAGCAGCTCTTGAATTTGATATGTGCGGAATCCTCCATACGCACGATTTTCAGCACGCGCTCTATTTCTTCTGCGCGATTTTCAATTCCCAAATTGATGGCTTGCATCATCAGATTGTCCCATACGCTGGAACTTGGGAAACAGCCTGCGTTTTCGATCAACGCCCCAACGCGCACTCGCACGCCTGCGTCCGTATAATCTCTGCCGAACAATTTGATCTCTCCCTCGTCGGGCACGAGGTGTCCGCAGATAAGCTTTTCCGTCGTGGACTTTCCGCTGCCGTTTTCGCCGATAAAGCCGTAGATCGCACCGACGGGCACGGTCATATTCAACTTATCGACCGCGTACAGTCCGCGAAAGCTTTTTGACAAATTTCTGATTTCAATAGCGTTCATTTTTACGCCTCCTTTCGTATTACGGCAACATTATATAAAAAGAATGTTCTCAAATTACTAATATTTTGTTAAAGTTTTGTAAAAAAGAAAAAACGTCGAGTTTTTTCGACGTTTCCGAACAATATCTTTTACTTTTCTTCCCTTTCGTTGAGTAGTTCTTCCGAAAGCCGCAAGATCTCCTTACCATACTTTTTCTTGTTCCGTTCCAAAATCAACGCGTACGCAGGGTGGGCAAGCCCCATCGGCAGACTGCCGAGAACGGCAACGACTACGCCCAAAACAATTTTCTGCCACTCTAAAATCAGTGTCAAGCCAAATCCGAAGAGTAAGCACCCTACCACGCCGAGCACCAAAGCCGCAACGCTCGCCGAATTGCGCACAAGCGAATCCAAGCGGCGCAATCTTTCCATCTTACTTTCCGTTTTTTTCTGCGGTTCGTATTGCTTGCGTATTCTGTCTATTTCCTTGCGCTCCTCGTCCGTAGGCGCAACGTAGGTATAATTAAACTCCTTGTTCTCCATTGCCGTTATTCTCCCTTCGTATTTCCTTTATCTTTTTGTTTGCTCGAACGATCATATACACGCCAAGCGCAAGCGTGAACAAACTCACCACCGAGCCCGTCAGCGTATTGAACAGCGAAACGCTCACCGTACCGTCCTCAAAGGCGTGCAAAAGCGCCGTTTGCAGGGATAGGATAGACACCGTCGCGTCCATTAAATTGATATTCCGTATCGCCTCGATCGTCAGATCATCCTGCTTTCTTGCCTTGAACAGATTGACGATCGACATTGTGATCTTGAAAAACGCATACGCTGCCATCGCAAAGATCGTCCAGTCGGGATAATCGAAAAATCGATCCTCGAAGATCATCTGTGCGATCGCCGCCGAAAGCGCAACGTTTAAGATCAACAGCAATACGCCGCTACCACGATACGTTTTCGCCTGTTCCAACTCGTCGTTTTCCGCCTGCCCCGCGTGCTTTTTTTTGTGATAGGTCAACACGCCGCCGCGAATGAGTGCGAGAAAGATATAATACGCCGCGAGCGCGCCGTACCATATCGATCTGGATATGATCCCCAACACGCCGTTAAACACGCCGTACGCCACGCTCATTAAAAACGTACCGATCGCAAAAATGATCGTTCTGTGTCCGTAATTATGCATGATCGCGCGCGTGAATGCAAACCGTTCGACAAGCCCTAAAAACCAAGCCTTCATTCTCGGTGCAAATAAAACGACCGTGTACGTCGTATACGCGAGCGAAACCGCGGCAAGCGCGAACAAGCCGTACGCCACGTATTCGAGGAACGTGCCCTCGTACTCCACGAATAAAATCAGCAACGCCCCCGTGATCGATACCGCCGTCGTTGTGTAGATCGCGATCAGCGCCCACGCCGAGGGATTTTTTATCTTTTGCAAGAATTTTTGCCACTTTTCATTCATTGACTACACCTTTTAATACGATCGTAAACGTACTGCCCTTGCCTATCGCGCTGTTTACGGAAATTTCTCCGCCCAAAATATCGATAACCTTTTTCACGAGCGCAAGCCCCAGCCCGTTTCCTTCGCCCGCGTGCGAGGTGTCGCCTTGATAAAATTTTTCAAAGATACGCACGCCCGTTTCGGGAGATATGCCGCAACCCGTATCCGAAATTCTTACCACGGCTTTGCCGTTTTCCGCTTTGAGCGAAACGCTTATGCGCCCTCCCTCTTCCGTAAATTTCACCGCGTTGGATAAAAGATTGTTCCACACGATCTCCAAAAGGCTGGGCGCGGATACGATAAGTACGTCGTCGAAATCGCAATTCAGTTCAAGCTTTTTGCTCTCTATCCAATCCTCGTAGCTCAAAACCGTCTGCGCCAAAGTTTCCGTTAAATTGATCTTTTCAAACTCCGGCTTGATCTCCTGATTTTCGAGTTTGTTGAGTTTAAGTATGTTCGTAATGAGGTCAGACAGCCGTTTCGCCGCCTGCGTCAGCGTCTTTGCATACCGCTTACGCGTTTCCCCGTCCAAGCCCTCGTCCTGCAATAGCATGGCGTAGTTCTGAATGACGGCGAGCGGCGTTTTCAGCTCATGCGAAACGTTGGCGATAAAGTCTGTTTTCAACACCTCGCTTTTGCCAAGCTCCGCGGCGAGAACGTTTATATTTTCCATAATCACTTCGTATTGACTGTACCGCCCGTACGGACCTTCGATATCCAAGCGCACGGAGAAATCCCCCGAAGCGATCTGTTCGGTAGCCTCCAAAATACGTTTTACCGGTCTGTCGATGGTGATCTTACGCCTGATCCAATCTATCACCGTGCAGATCAACGACAAGATCACGATCACCACGAGCATCAAAACGGCGATCAAGCCTTTGTCGTCCGTCCTTTGGATAATGTAGTCGTAGATCAAAACGGCGATTTGAATGATCAAAGCAATGATCGTTAAAAATATCAACGCGCCAACGAAAGAAAATCCGCCGTTTCGGAATTTCCGATTTCTCATTTGAGCACCGCCTTATATCCGAGCCCGTGCACCGTCAGTATTTCGAATCCGTCGCACTTTGCCGTCTTTTCACGCAATTTCACCATATACACGTCCACTGTACGCGAGGTCGCGGACGAATCGTAGTCCCAGAACTCCTCCATCAGCGCCGAACGCGTGAATGTCTTTTTGGGGTAAGACAACAGCTTGAATAAAAGGTCGAATTCACGCACGGTGAGCGGAATTTCCTCTCCGTTTACGCTCGCCGTATGCTCCTCGGCGTTCATCGTAAAATTCCCTACGGTGAGTTGTTTTTCCGTTTCTATCTTCGCCCGACGGAGTATTGCTCCGATCTTCATCATCAGCACGTCCATATCGAACGGCTTTACGATATAATCGTCGATACCGATATTGAATCCGAGCATTTTCGAGGGTTTATCGTCCTTTGCCGTCATAAAAATAATAGGAATACTTTTATCGATCGCGCGTACGCTTTCGGCAAGCTCGAATCCGTCCATTCTCGGCATCATAATATCGGTGAGTATCATATCGAATTTCACCGTTTCCATAGCGTCTAACGCCTCCGCGCCGTCCGCGCACGGAACGACGTCGTAACCGCCGCCGCGCAGACACGTACAAACGAAACGGTTTAAGTCCTTATCGTCCTCTGCTACCAAAATTTTGATCATAGCTTTTCACCGCCTTTACCACGCTAATTATATTGCTTTCGTATTTAGAAAAGGTTTATAAATTGTTAAAATTTTGTAAAATTTTACGGTAATTCGATTTCGTAAAGATCCTTTGCCGGTAAAGACTTGGTCGAATTTTCGACAAATTTCTTGACTTCTGCCGTCGCCTTTTCCACGGAAATATTCGTGCCTGCACCGGCAACGCACCCCCCAGGACAGCCCATACCCTCGATCAGGCAGCCGTCCTTTTTTCCGAGCTTGGCAAGAAGGAGAATTTTCTTGCACTCCGCAAGCCCCTCCGCGTGCTCGATCTTCACGTCCACGTTCGGATAATACTCTTTCACGCACTTCTCGATCGCCGCCGCCACGCCGCCTGCGATGGCGTAGCCTCTGCCTGCGCCCGTCGCCTCGTGAATGGAACGCTCGCCTTGGTATTTGGAAAAATCGATATTTTTCGCGTCGAATATCCCTGCAAGCTCTTCGAACGTAACGACGAAATCCACGTCGCTGCGTACCGACTCTCTCGACGCCTCCAACTTCTTCGCCGCGCAAGGACCTATAAACACCACGCGCGCTTGCGGCGTACGCTGTTTGATTCGCCGCGCCGTCGCCACCATCGGAGTCAGCGATTGCGAAACTTTATCGATCAGTTGCGGAAACTGTTTCTTTGCCAACATAGCCCAAGCAGGACAGCAGGACGTCAAAAGAAAGGGAAGTTTTCCCGATACCACTTCGTCTACGTATTGATGCGCCTCGGTAGCCGCCGCCACGTCTGCGCCGCTCGCCACCTCGTGTACTTCCTTAAAGCCTATATCCATGAGCGCGCCTTTGATGATCGCAGGGGTGATTCCCTCGCCGAACTGTCCCATGATCGCGGGCGCGACTTCGGCGACGACGTAATCGCCCTTTTTTATCGCGCGAATGAGTTGGAATATCTGTGATTTATCGGCGATCGCCCCGAACGGACAACTCACCATACATTGACCGCAACCCACGCATTTGTCGTTGTCGATCTTGGCTCTGCCCAGCTCGTCCGTAGACACCGCTTTAATGCCACACGCTTTCGAGCACGGACGCTCCTTATAAGCGATCGCGTCGTAGGGGCACGCCTTTTTGCATTTACCGCAACGTATACATTTTTCCTGATCGATCACCGTTTCCCCTTTGACGACGGAAATGGCGTTTTTCGGGCATGCCGCCACGCAAGCTTTCGCCACGCAACTGCGGCATTGATTGATCACCTCGTACACGTTATCGGGACATTTATAACACGCGGAGGGAATGACCTGCATAAGCGGCGGCTCGTAATATTTATCGGAAATATCGCTCTGATCGATCCCTGCGGTGATATGTACGGGTTTATCGGCAGGGCGGAGGGACATACCCATCGCAAGGCGCACCTGTTCGGCGGCGATCGCCCGTTCACGGTAAATACTCTCACGGTATCTGGGCTCTTCGGTGGGCGTGATCTTATAAGGGATCGCCTCTATCGCGTCGTTGACCTTATCCGGCTCGGCATCAAACGCCACTTTTGCTACTTCCTTAAATACCTCGTGGCGCAACTTCACCACCGACGTTTCCAAACCTCTCATTCGTAGAACTCTCCTTTGCTTGTTCTACAATAGCATACCACAATCGCGCGAAATTGTCAATGTTTTGGCGCGGTTTTCTCTATCATTCTAAACGAAGTGAAGAATCTCTCTCCTCCTATCGATACAACAATCACAAAAGGGCGGCGATCACAACGTGATATGCACCCCAAAAGTTAGACAAACTTTTGGAGGTGCATATTTTTATGGCAAAAAAGGGACAAACATTCAAAAAATACTCGCCAGAATTCAAATTATCTGTTATACTAGATATGCGAAACAACAATTTGGGATACAAT